>NZ_JBSGZV010000015.1:0-216507 GCF_053611185.1 Streptomyces sp. NPDC054834
CTGGGAAACCCGAGACGACATGCACGACGCCTTCCTCCAGCTCGCACACTGCATGACCCTCGCCCGCAAGCATCCGGCTTTCTGAAAGCACCCCTAAGGGTTGTCCCGTAATGATCTTTGGTTCGGCGGAGGCGTGACGGCCCGGTCAGCGGCCATTGCGCTTATCCGGCGAGGTTGAGGTTGTGCAGGCGGGCGATGCCGAGCATGGCGTAGTGGACGCCGTCGCCCCTGAGCCGGCAGTCGCGGAGGATCTTCCAGGTCTTCATGCGGGCGAATACATGCTCGACGCGGGCGCGGACCTGTTTGTGTGAGCGATTGTGCTCCCACTTCCAGTCGGGGAGTTCGTCGCCGGGCTGGCGACGGTGCGGCATCACCAGTCCGGTGCCGGGATAGCCACCGTCGGCGATGGTCATCGTCTTGCCGACGGCGGCTCTGGCCCCGGATTCCTCCCATGCCTTGCAGTCGTTCCGGTTGCCTGGAAGCGGTTGGCCGACCACGACGACCAGGCGGGTGTCGGCGTTGATGACGGCCTGGTGATTCGTGGAGTAGCGATAGTTCTTCGACTGCTCGGCGATCGAGTGGTCCCGGGTGGGAACGAGGGTGCCGTCCACAATGAGCACGGTGTCCTTCGCAAAGCGTTGCCGGGGCTTAAGCGCAAGGAGTGGGCCGATCTGGTCAATGATCCGATCGGCTGCGGACTTCGAGATACCGAACAGCGGGGCGAGCTGGCGCATCGTCAGGTTCGTGCGCCAGTAGGCCACAACGAGCAGTACCCGGTCCTCCAGCGGCAGACTCCAGGGTCGGCCCCGCCGTACCGCGTCGGCGCCCTCGCGGCGCAGCGCGGTCACTGTCTTGTGGAACTGGCGCGGATTCACGCCTGTGAACGGGGGTATCCAGGACGGCTCGGACGCCGTGATCACACCAGCCATGCCGTGATCGTCTCACCGCGGTGGTGGACCTGGACCAGGACTTGATCACGAGGGTGGCAGCGGGGAAAGTGGACGGTATGACGGACTCAGCAGACCTGGCGCTGGCGCTCCGCCTGGCCGATCAGGCGGACGAGATCGCCCGGCGCTACTTCCATGCACCCGACCTGGGCGCCGAGCGCAAGGGTGACGGGAGTCCGGTCACCGAGGCCGATCGGGAGATCGAACGTGTTCTGCGCGCGTCGATCCGCGCCGAACATCCCGGCGACGCGTTCGTCGGTGAAGAGTTCGGCGCCCAGGGGCGCAGCCGCCGCCGATGGATCATCGATGCCATTGACGGCACGGCGAGCTTCATCGCGGGCGATCCGGAATGGAGCACCCTCATCGCCCTTGAAGATCACGGTGACGTGACGCTGGGTATGGTCTCCGCTCCCGCACTCGGGCGCCGCTGGTGGGCAATGCCAGGCACTGGGGCCTGGATGGGGCCATGCCCTTCCGATCCGTCAGTCCCTCCGGTCCGTCTGACGCTCACGGCACGAGGAAACGCCAAGGATGCCGCCATCGGCATCTGGCCTCCACCGTCCCGCCTGAGCGCAGCCGAACGCGACGCCGCCGCACGGCTGGCGGCAGGCACTGCGACTGTGCGCCCTGTGCTCGACTGGTCGGCGGCAGACCACACCACGCCGCCACCGAGTAAACCGTCGACCGGATCCGGCACTTGTCACGGAGCCCTCCTGGTCGCGACAGGAAAACTCGATGCCTTCCTCCTGCTAGGTGCCGGCCCCTGGGACATCGCCGCAGTGATCCCCATCGTCGAGGAGGCCGGCGGCACCTTCAGTGACCTCTCCGGCCAACGGCGAACCGACACAGGCGCTGCCCTGTTCGCCAAACCCGACATCCACCAGCAGCTCCTGAACATGGCCAAAGCCCCCAACTGACCTTCACGCCAGGGCTGTTTCACGCTGCCTAGTGGGTTACGGGACAAGCCTTAGGAACCGGGACTGCGGGCGGGCTTTTCGTCTGTGCAGGCTTCAGTGAGTTGTGTTCAACCTGAACGTGCAGTCAGGGGTCTGGTGTGGGTGGGTGATGCCGTTCTTGTGCTGGTCCTGGGCGCCTGTCTGGCGTGAAGATCGTCGGTCAGCGGGGGATCTCGTGCTGGTTGAGAATCATCAGCGCGCGGACGAGCCGGGTGGCCCACTTCACGTCGAGGCGGAGTTGGCTCGCGGCCAGCACCTCGCGATCCCCGTACCGGCGCCGGCCGCCGCCTTGCGGCCGTGTTGGAGCAGGTGGGACCACCCGCTGGAACAGCTCCCACAATTCGTCTGGCACCATGCGCTCGACCATCACCACGCGGTGCAGAATACCCAGCGCTCCAAATGAGACGGCGTCTTAGTGAGCGTTTGATTCTGGTATTGGATGGTTCATGGGGAATTTTAGGAGCCAGGTCGAGCGCCCAGTGAAGCGATTTGACGGAAACGCCGCTTCTGCGAGAATCGACAGAGCTGCAATGCGCCGGTTTCCTTGCAAGAGCTCCTGTCTCATGTAGAAACCTACCGGTCCGCACCGGGTTGAGAACGCACGCCCCGGTGCACCCGGCACCCCCGCACGCGCCCTGCTCAGGCTGGCTGCCACCGCATACGCAGACATCATGCAAACCCCACGGCCCTACCCCAGCGACCTGTCCGACGCCCGCTGGGAACTCATCCGCCCCACCCTCGAAGCGTGGCGCCAGGCCCGCAACGGCATCCGCATACCCACCCACGACCTGCGCGCCCTGATGAACGCCATCCTCTACGTCGACCGCACCGGCATCCCCTGGCGCTACCTGCCCCACGACTTCCCACCCCACCAGACCGTCTACGGCTACTTCGCCCGCTGGGAAGCCGACGGCATCTTCGACCAGCTCACCGGCCTGTTACGCGCCAAAGTCCGCCAGGCCGAAGGCCGCACCAGCGAGCCCAGCGCCTGCCTGATCGACAGCCAGAGCATCAAAACCTCCGCCACCGTCCCCCTGACCAGCCAAGGCATCGACCCGGCCAAGAAAATCATCGGGCGCAAGCGGCACATCGTCACCGACACCCTCGGCCTCCTCCTGGCCGTCACGGTCACCGCCGCCAGCGTCCACGACTCCGCCGCCGGCACCCAACTCCTCGCCGGCGTCGCCGCACGCCACCCCACCATCACCAAAGCCTGGGCCGACAACGGCTACAAGACCAAAGCCGTCGAACACGCCGCCCACCTCGGCATCGACCTCGAAATCGTCCAACGCGACCCCACCACCCGCGGCTTCCACGTCCAACCCCGCCGCTGGGTCATCGAACGCACCCTCGGCTGGCTCATGCACCACCGTCGCCTGGCCCGCGACTACGAAACCCACCCCCACCGATCGGCAGCCATGATCCAACTCGCCGCCATCAACCTCATGACCCGCCGCCTCACCCACGAAGCCACCCAGAACTGGCGCGACAGCTAATCCAAATGAAACAGACAACCGAGAATCAAACGCTCACTTAGAAGCCGGTCTTGTGCACATCCAGGTTCCGGCGGCAGCCAGCCCTGCGGAGATGATGTGGATCAACGCGCCGAGCACTGAGGACGCATTCCCCGGCCTGCGCAGTGACGGGTCATTTGACACGGATGCGGAAGAGGAAGGTGCACCCGTAGTCGGGGCCCGGCCAGACGTGCGGGAGGATGCAGGTGAGGACAAACTCGGGCACGGGGATGCGGCGCTGCCACCCGCCAGGCAGGCGTTCGTAGACGAAGTAACCAACCAACTGATTAAACCGCTGTTCGATGCAGGCTGGACCAGCGAACGCATCAGCGCTGCAATGGACAGCACCGTCTCCTACGCGACGCTGAGGCTCATTTCTGAGGGCGAGTATTTGCCAGGCCCCAGAACTATGGAGGCCGTTATAGAACTGGTAGGCCGACAGCGACAGCTGTCGGTGGAGGCAAACACCCGCCTCATGACGGCGTACCTCAGAGCACTGCGTGAAGCGGATTCGGCTCTGTACGACCGGTACCTCGAAGAGGATGAGGAGATGCGACGGCTGTCCGCCGCCGACAGCGAACAAGCTGTACGCGACCCTACCGAGAACCCGTGACACAACCAGATCGCCGGACGGCAGGCAGCAAGCGCCTCGACCCCCTGCCCTCGCCCAACTACTGAGCCTCGGCAGGCCTCTCCGGGCAGCCGACCGCCTCACGCCCGAGGCCAGGGTCCCCCGCCGTCACCTCGGGGCGGGTGTGTGGTGGGGCCGTCCGGGCTGAACGCGATGCCGGTGACGTCGCCGAGGTGGCCGGCCAGAACGGTGCGGCGGGTCTTGCGAGCGGCGATCCGGCTCAGCTTCGCCCATGCCCGCTCGGAGACCTCGGGCGCGAACTTCAGGTTCCCATCGTCGTCGGTGGCGGTGACGTACTCGTGCTCCAGGTCGGTAAGGCAGGCGGCTATATGCGCGAGCGGCGGGAGGTCCAGCGGATCAGCCTGCGTGGGACGTCGGCGACTTCCATGACCGGGCGGCGCCCGGCAGTGACGGTGCGCTGCCCGGAGGCCAACCCCAGCGCCTCACATGCCTCCACCGTCACAACCTCGTTGTAGAGCGCGGACGCGGCGACAGCCGACTCAAGGCACTCGTGCCGCCACACATCCTCGTCCACGCCGGACGCAGGCGCACACATCTCCAGCAAGGATGGAATCCCCGCCCGGAGATGCAGGTCGGACACACCGGCTACCCCAGCGGGCCGCCTCACCTCTGTGATCCATGAGGGTGATTGTCAGCCGAGGGGAGTGTCAAAGGATGCGCCCCAGGGAGCTGCAACGACGATAGGGGCCCGAACAGTCCTATCCCATGGAACCCTAGGGCGGAGGAAGACTTGCGAGCTGCTGACGGGCCGCGACGGGCATTACAGACACCGCGCGTCGCGGGGGTGGCCGGTGTGATCTCCGCCCTGTTGCTGGGCACCGCCATGGTCTTGATCCTCAATGCCGTCCCTGCCGACTCGACGGGTGCGACCGTCTGGTTGACCGACCCGTCGCACCGGGATGTCCTGCGGCTGTCACTGGGCCTGGTGCCGTTTGCGGGGATCTTCTTCTTGTGGTTCATGGGCGCGGTGCGGGACTACTTCGGGAATGCGGAAGACAAGTTCTTCGCCACCCTCTTCCTGGGTGGCGGCCTGCTGTTCGTAGCGATGCTCTTCGCTCTCTCCGCAGCGGCCTACGGGCTTTTGGCCTCGACGGACACATCGCAGGGCTCTTCCCAACCCGAGCTGTGGCAGTACGTGCGTCAGTTCGTCTCCGTGCTGCTCTCGACCTATTGCACACGCATGGCCGCGGTGTTGACTCTGGCGACTACGACCATCGGGCACGGCCTGGCCACTTTTCCTCGTTGGCTGATCTGGCTCGGCTATCTGGTCGCGCTGGTGCTGCTGTTCGTGGACATCCGCTGGTCCGAACTGCTCTTCCCGGTATGGATTCTGCTTCTCAGCAGCTTCGTCTTTCTGGCCGACCGCCAACATCGGGCCGCGGAAACCTCTGCTTCCTGATCGCGGGGGCAGGCGACCGTGCCGTGTCAGGTGAGGGTCTTGGGTTCAAGGCGTCCGCTGCCCGTGCGGAGTGCCGCGCATCAAAAGGCGGTGGTGCGCACCGCCCGCACCGGGGTGCGCACCACCGCACCGATGTTCGAACAGTTCCGGGACGATGTCTCCTGCATCCATCCGGAGAGTGCACGGCATCGTCGGTGGCCATCGGCCGCATCGAGTGAACCCCACCGGGTGCGCTCAGCGGCCGGGCTTCTGGCCCGCGGTGTCGGTCCGGCTGCTGTGGGCGCTGCGCGCGCCTTGGACTTCGGTGGCGCCGGCCCCTCACCATCGCTTCTGGTGTTGGGAACAAGGTTTCGGAGACTTTGGCCCTCAGTAAGCGGTTTGATGGTCCTATGCAGGGGTGGAAGAGATACGCACTGGTTGTGTGCGCGGCTGTGTGCGGGGCGGCGGCCGTGTGTTTGGTGGTGGTCGCGATCTTCATGGATCTGGCGGTCGCGGACCGGCTTGGCAGTGTGCTGGGCGCCATTGCCGGGCTTGTGGGGTTGGCGGTCTCCGTGTGGGCGCTCTCTAGTTCGGGCCGCCTTTCGGTCGAGGCGCATGATGGTGCCGTGGCTTCGGGGGGACACGCGGGGCGCGTCATCATCGGCCACCGCAACGAGGTGACGCCGTACGCGGCGTCGCAACACGATCCGAACTCGAGCGGCAGCGTGCGTGCCACAGGAGCGGGCAGCACCGCTGCGGCGGGAGACGTTGGTGAGGTCATCACCGGGGATGGGAACCGTACGTGAGTCCCTCGCCGGTGTGGCCGCGTCGGGATCGCGGCGTCCCGGACGACAACGGTCGGCGGCCTCCGGATCAAGGCAGCCGGGTGCAGGCAAGCAAGGATTCGGTGGCGGCAGGCGGAGACGTCGGCGCAGTCATCACCGGCGATCACAACGCCATCACCCACGTCTATGTCGTCCCCACTGCTCAGCCTGCCAGCGCCACGGGCCAGGAAGCACTCGCCACTCGCCTTATCAGCGAGTGCCATCCGCTTGATCTAGAGGTGCATCACGCAATTCATGTCGCCGCCGAGGAGGATGCGTTACCCGCCTACGTGCCGCGGGAGCATGACGCATACCTGCAGCACAACGTGGACGCCGCCCGGGGCGGGAAGAGCCAGCTGTGCGTGCTGGTGGGCGAATCCTCCACCGGCAAGACCCGTGCATGCTGGGAGGCCATCCAGGCTCTGGCCGCCGACGGCTGGCGGCTATGGCATCCTTTCGACCCCACTCGAGCCGAGGCAGCACTGGCCGGTCTGGCCGCAGTGGAGTCGAAAACCGTGGTCTGGCTGAATGAGGCGCACCACTATCTGGCTGACCCTCAGGTCGGGGAGCAGATCGCTGCGGCCCTACGCACCCTACTGTCCGATACCCGCCGTACTCCGATCCTGGTCCTGGGCACTCTGTGGCCCGTGCACTGGGATCAGCTGACCTCCCTGCCGACCCAGCCGGGGCGTGATCCGCAGGCGCAGAGCCGTCAGGTGCTGGCGGGACGGCAGGTACGTGTGCCGGACGCCTTCAGCGAGCGGGATCTCATCGGTGTTCGCTGTGCAGCGGAAACGGACGAGCGTCTTGCACAGGCGCTGGCAGGGGCAGCCGATCGCCGTATCACCCAATTCCTTGCTGGTGTTCCGGCGTTGCTGGACCGGTACACCAATGCCGAGGGGGGCGCCCGGGCGGTACTCGATGCCGCTATGGACGCGCGCCGTCTGGGATGCGGTATGGACCTTCCAGCAGAGTTCCTTGAAGAAGCGGCCACCGGCTACCTGCCCGGATCGGTGTTCAACTCGCTGGAAGATGACTGGTTCGAAAACGCCCTCAGCTTCACAGGACGCACCGTCCATGGCAACGCAGCACTGCTGCGGCGGACACGTCGCACGGCAGGAAGTAACCGCGAAAACCGCTGTTTCCGGCTAGCCGACTACATGGAACAGCATGGCCGGGCGACACGCGGTCACCGGTGCCCGCCGGCCTCCTTCTGGGACGCAGCTCTGCGGCATCTGCCACGACGCACTGATGTCAGCGCGCTGGCGTCAGCAGCCTCCGCCCGGTGGCGGCTGCGCTACGCCAGCCTTCTGGCCGAGCGCGCCGATGACCTGCCCTGGTCCGAGCCGTCCATCGGCCCGAAGGTACAACCGCCTGAGCACGACTGGCTTGACGACACCGCCCGCTGGCCGGCAGACCACCTCTCCTGCAGGGCACTGGCCGATCTCGCCTTCACCGCCGCCGAGGCAGCCGACTACGAGCAGGCTGCGGGCCTGGCACTACAAGCTGCCGAATGCTGCCAGCCAGAAGCGCTGGCCGACATAGCGCTCCAACTCGAAGAGGCCGGACTAGCCGTCGAGGCCTCCGACCTGGCTCACCACGCCGCAGCAAACGGAGCCCCGACTGTCTGAGCCACCTGGCCATGATGCGAGAAGAAGCGGAACTTTTCGAGCAGGCAGAACACTACGCGCGAGCCGCCGCCGAGTACGGGCTCACCAACACGCTGGCCGATCTGGCAGTGCGACGCGAGGCAGCCGGAGACAAAGAACGAGCCGAAGAGCTCTGGGAAGCCGCCGCCACCTACGGACACCCAGAGGCACTCGCGAACATCGCCCGCTTCCAGCACGAAGCCCACGATCTTGAGGGAGCCACCCGTACCGCCCGTGAAGCACTCGACCGAGGAGACGCCGCCTACCCCACCACCGCATCCAACCCCTATGGGCAACGCTATGGCCGCACGGCATCGAACCGGACGGCACCCCCACCCCCTCTCCCGACGAGGATCACTCCTGGTAAGGGATCCGGTAGCCGACGGGCAGCCTGCCGCGCCCGCAAGCGTATTGCGAGCCGCCTGGACGGTGTGTCGGCGAAGCTTGAATTGTGAGCCGTTCCCAGCGGGTGAAAAATGACCCCCTGCGTCAGTTGATGTTGATCATTCCCCGGTGTTGGCCGCTGGAACCCGTCCGAGGTCGCGGCCGCGCATGCGGTAGCTGTCGCCCTTCAACGAGATGACCTCGGCGTGATGGACGAGGCGGTCGATCATCGCGGCGGCATCGGTGGCCACGACTATGCATCGGGGATCAGGTGTAGTCCCAGCAGCGCGTGTAGAGCCGCGGAATCCGGAATGAAGACCTGGTTTGCGCGTCGCGCTGCTCCACCACACGCTCAAGGAACCGCAAGCGCTCCAACAGGCGCACCTGGTCGCCGATCTTGCCCTCCCTCTCATCGAAAAGCTCTTCCACTTCGGGCAGTGTGGACCTGCCGCCTGAGGTCGCCGCGGTCTGGAAGGAGCGCCTCGCCACCAAGACCGTGCGCCGCCGACAGCCGGACGGAACGTCCCGCGAGGTCCGCGAACCACGGCACAACGCGGTCGGGATCAAGAGCGCCACCGTCGCCACCGCCCTCAAGGAACTCCGGCGGGCCGGCGGATACCGGCGCGGCATCGCCGCGCAGCTGGCGCGCGAACACGGTGGCAACGAGCGCAGCTGGCGCCGTGACCGAGGCCCGCGCCCTGTACGAGCACGGCTAGGACCAGGACGACACGGGTCCAGCCCCGCGGGCGGCAAAGCCTTCGTCTTGACGTCTGTCCGCGCAGCTGCGCCCGGCTGGCGTCCTGTCCTCCTGGCGCGCCGACTCGTCGGGCGCTGAGCGCGGAGGCCCCGCCGACGCGCAACACCCCTTGAGGGCCGCCCGATCCCCCGACGCTCCACCACACCACACCACACCACACCACACCACGCCCGCCCTCCCCTTTTCCTCTTTCTTCTTGGGTGGGGCCGTTATGGGGGGTGCAGAGGGGGATGTCAGGCTCCCCGACCACACCTAAAAGGTGTGGTGACTTGCGGATACGCCGTCAGGCGCCCGATGAATGCGGACAGTTGTCGGCGGGGGTGTCGAAGGGAATGCCGGAGGGGCTGCGGGGCGTGGTCGGGGGCGGGGTTATCGCAACGTGACGCTGGTCGGGACTTCATGGTCGGTGGTCTGGTCGGGATCGGCTGCTGGCCTGGACGTACGCGCGGCGCCGGACAAGACCGCCGCTGCACCGTACGCGAAAGGCGTGGCGTCGCTGAACGTGGATGCCGGTGGCGGGGACCGGCTGGCGCTGGCCGTACTGGCGCAGTACCGGATGGCGATGACGGAACAGATGCATCTGGTGATCGCGCCGGGGGTGCGGATCGAGCAGACGCGGCGCCGTCTGGCCAAGATGCGCGGCGAGGGGCTCATCGACCGTGTCACGCTGCCGCAGGCCAGCCGGACGCGGGTGTGGTTCGCCACGCAGTACGGCGTGGACGTCGCCTTAGAGTGGCCCGAGCTGCGCCAGCGGCGGCCGCCGAGGCTGATCGCGGACCGCACCGCGGCCCGGCTGCGGGCGGGGCACGCGCTGACGGTGACGGAGACCGGGCTCGCCTTCCTGCAGGACGCCCGCCGCCGCGGCGACGAATGCCGGCCGCTGGACTGGATCCCCACTCGGCAGCAGCGAAGCCGTCACCCCCGACGTCCTCCTCTACTACCGCACCTCCGGCGACGGCGGGTCGATGCTGCGGGCCTTCGTGGAAGTCGACCGGGCCACCATCGGGCCCGAACGCCTCTCCGTGAAACTCACGTCCTACGCCCGCCTCCACGACTACGTACCCGCGCCCGTGCCCGGACGCCCGCGGCCGGCTGCCGGGCAGCAGCCCCCAGAAGAGGACTGGAGACGCCGCTACCCCCTCTTCCCGCGGCTGCTGTTCGTCCTGGACGGCACCGAGCCCACCGGCGTCGAGACACGCATCCGCGCCCTGCGCGCGACCGCCTCACAACCGGCACTGTCCGGCTTCCTGCGCAGCGTTCCCGTTCTAGCGGCGTCCCTGGTCGGCTTGCTTCCGCGGCGGCCCCTCCGCACCCGTGTTGCGGCCCGTCCAAGGTCCCGAACGCACAGTCAGCTGGAGCCAGGCCGGCACCCGTAGGCACCCTGCGCAATCGCTACGCATCAACTCCGCACAGCGATTGCGCACCACCACACCGCCCGTACAACGATGCGCACCACCCGACCACGAGCCCAACCATGAGACCCGGTACCCCGACCACAGCAGGTCACAGCATTGCGCAGCCGTTGCGCAACCGCGTCGACGATTACGCAGCCGGGACCCGGTGACGGTGGGCGGTGCGCAATCACTGCGCGGTGGGTGATGCGCCGCCATCGCTGCCATGACCACGCGGGCGCGGCCGCGGCGGTGCCCGGCGCGCGGACCCCTGCGGGCGAGAGCGCAGCGGCCCTCGTGTGACCGAGGCCGGACGTGCCATGGGCATGAAAGGCCGCCGGGCGCACGCCGACACGGGCAGGTAGTCCAAGGATGAGACATCCGCTCGGCGGTCTGCTGGTCCCCGGTGTACCGGGGACCAGCAGACCGCATTGCAGTACCGGAGCAAGGCTGCCAGGCCCTAGTCGACGAACCCCAGCTGACGGAGCATGCCCAGTTCATCGCTGCTGCCCCAACGCTCGACGATTTTCCCGTCGACGAACCGGCTGATCTGCATTGCCCGGTAGCTCACTTCCTTGCCGGTCGGCGCATGCCCCATGAGCTCACCGAGATGCGTCCCCCTGATGGTGTAAGCGAAGGCCAACTCGTCATCTGTCGCCACCAGATGTTCGACTTCTACGTGCAGATCCGGGAAGGCGCTCCTGACCTGCGCGAACATGGCCTTGTAGCCCTCGGGGCCGGGGACCTGACCGGGAGCGGGGTCGTGGTCGACGGAGTCGAGTGCCACGACCTGCTCGAAGGCGTCCAGATCTCCCTTACCCACGGCCTCAGCGAACGCGGTCTGGGCGGCGATATTGGTCTCTCGGGACATGGCTCTCCTCGGATCGGAAGCGGATGGGGCCGCCCATGGGGCGCCGCCACTCCGGGCATCGATCAATCCCTGGTCGAGTGGTCGCATCGCCAGGTGTCGTACAGTCAGCTGGGCGGCGCGGCGTGACCCCGCCGTCGCACGGAGATCCTAAATGGCATCATTTGCTCTACTTTTCATCTTACGCCCGCGCTACGCTGACGCTTGCTGTGTAACGGTCGGGCCCAGGCCGGCGGGATGCTCGGGGCATTGCCGCCGTGCATGATCGTGGCTCCATACGGGCAAGACCCCCGAGAGCTACCTCGCCAGAAGTCCAACTCCGGGCCGCGACGATCTGGAGCGCCAGCCTCCTACCAAGGCCAGCCAGCCACCCATCACCCGCGTGAACAACCCTGCGGGTCAATACGCCTAGTGCAGCGTGGCGGTCTTGAGCCTGTCTTCCCGTGCAGGTCACGACCGCGCCTCTCACCTGGTTGAACCGGCCGGTGGAGAGCGGCCCGGGGACGTCATGGCCCGAGAGCACCCGGGGCCGCCTCTGTGCCCGGCACTCACCGACCTCCGGCCTGGACGATCCCGAAAACGACGGCGGCCAGGACGCCGGCACCAGCCAGGGCGACCGTCAACGGAACGGCGAGCGCAGGGCGGCGGTGGACCACCGGGGGTTAGCTCCGCAACCGGCTCTGACCAGCGCATCCGCCATCAAGGCGATCCCGGTCATGCGGTCAGGCGGGAACGGGAGGCGGCTCGGGCGCTGCGACGACCTCGACTCTTCGCAATCCCGATCCCGCATTCAAGGATTTCTGACCTGCGAAAGCACTGCCTTGCGTCCTTGAATACGCGCCGCCGCCCGGCTACGAGCCCATAGGAGGTCAGCCCCTCCCTCCGGCTACCGCGGAGGGAGGGGTCGGCGTCCACGACCGGCTTGCCCGCACCACCCCACCTGCACAAACGGGCGCCCGCGCGATGAGGATGCTGCACCCCTCGGTGCAATGGTGGGCCCAACCCTTCAGCCCCCTATGGGGTCCCACCGAGGAAGCAACCCGCCGGGGCCGGACAGGGCCTGCCAACGGACCGTGCGCGGTACCGGCCGGGCGGAGTGCTGGGCAAGCCCCAGTGGGTGGGCTTGCTCAGTCGGCGCTGAACCCCGACCAGGGATGCCGAGTGCCGTACTACGAGCCCGTCCAAGACCCGCCACCCCCGACCGTGGCAGGTCATGCCCGGCTGCCCGGCCCGCGAGCAGCGCGGTCCCCAACGCATCGCGCAACCTGACGGAAGGGGGTACCGCTCAGGCACTGATGTGCCGGAGCAGGGTCGCAGATGCCCCGCAGCGGGGCAGGCACTGAGCCGATCGACCCGCAGCGCACGAGCGCAGCTCGGCAGCCACCCGCTCGGCTCGCCGCAGAGCGGCCACAGCCGGAATCCAGCTTGGGGTGACATCCACGGTCATGTCGAAACGGCATCCAGAGTCGCGTGCGCAGCGACATGGTGCCGGCGGCGACTTCCCGTCGGCCAGGAGTGTCAGGGGCTGAGTGCCTCGTGCAGGGTGGGGCGGCAGTCGATGAGGGCGTCGACACCGACGAGCTGCAGGGTGCGCAGCACGGCTCGGGCGAGGCCGGTCAGGCGCAGCCATCCTCCTGCCTCGGTGACGGCCTGGTGTGCGGTGATGAAGAGGTTGATGCCGCTGGAGTCCATGAAGGCGATCTGCCGCATGTCGACGACGATGCGGGGCCGGACGGTGTCGGAGACGTCCAGGGCCTGCCTGAGCTCGTCGCTGGTGTGGTGGTCGATCTCTCCGGCCAGGGTCAGCACGCGGATGCCGTCGGTGGTGGCGGATACGACGGACAGCCCGCCGGGTTGCGGTGTCCGCTCAGCTCTTTCGATCTCCGCCATTGGTCCCTCTGCCATGCCGGTGGTACTGGCACACTGAAACTTCGCCCCGAGTGCTGCCCTGAACGGTGGGGATCATGCCCAGATGTGACAGAGCCGACAGAGGAGTGCAGGAGCCTTCCGCTCAGACGCGGGTACGCGCGGGGTGTGAACGGGGTAGCGAAGGCGGCCGGCATGGAATCAGTGCCCTTGGGTGAAGACGGCATGACACCGCAGGCGCAGACCATACAGACCACGGTGGCCTTGGACGGGGACGGCACGTGCATCGCCCAGGCCCGCCATCTGACGGCAGACTTTCTTGCCCGGGTGCAGGCCGAGCACGGGCTGCCGGTCTCCGAGCGGGCCGTGGATGTGACGCAGCTGGTGGTGAGCGAACTGGTCACCAACGCCTGCAAGTATGCGCCGGGCCCGGTGCTGATGGATCTGCGGATCGCCGGTGACCTCGTGGAGGTAGTCGTGTGGGACTCCGATCCAGTGCTGCCGGTGGCAAGGGCCGCGGATGCCGGACGGGTCGGACAGCACGGGCTGGAGATCGTGATGGCCATCGCCCAGGGCTTCGAGGCGCAACGTGAGCCGGTCGGCAAACGCATCACCGCCCGCATCGCGATGCTGGACGACCCAGGCGGCGCACCCGCCGGCCGCCGACCCCAGTAAGACGAGCCCTTCCGTCCCGGCCCAGGGGTGCGCACGCATGTCCCTCAAGTGCCTGGCACTGCGGCAGCTGCGGCAGACGGGGACAAAGCGCACGAGACGGGAAGTCCTCTCGAGGATCGCGGGCAGTTCGTGATCCTCCTACCGGGTCCCGCCTGCGGTCCGTCCGGCAGCCCATGGCGGCTGTACCCGATCGGGCGGTGAGTGTGATCGTCGGCCCGTCGCACCCGCTGCTTAACTGTCCCGCAAAAGATCTCCGGAGTCGGCGGTGCGCTACCCGATGACCGCGCGGGCCGCGTCCAGAAACGCCAGCCGGTTGTCCTCCAGGTAGTCCCTCACGCTCTCGCCGTCGGGCAAGCCTTCCCACACCGTCCGGTTGAGGTCGAGGAAATACGCGCGTGCCGCATCGTGCACGGGCAGGGGGAACTGGATGCGGATGAGCCGCTCTGCGACCCACAGCCTGTTCATGACGTCCCGGGTTGTGAGGAACCAGGCGTCGGTGTCTTCCCACTCGGATGGTCGGCTGAAGGCTGAGCGTTCGGCCTCGGCGCCCACCTCGATGAACCGCTCCAGCAACGCCAGCCGTTCCCCGCGCCGGGCCTCCGACAAGGCGATCTGCTGCCGTTGCTGTTCAGCGCGTTCCGCCGAGAGTTGAGTCCTGTGCTGGACGAGGTAGGACAAAGAGCCGCCGAGGACAACGCCGCCCAGCGATATGAGTGACACCCAGAGCTGACCTGACATGGCGGTCATCGTGCCATGCCGTCGATCTTTGAGACGATCTTGCTGTGGCTGGTGTGATCACGGCGTCGGAGCCGTCCTGGATAGCCCCGTTCACCGGGCTGAGCCCGCGTCAGTTCGGCAAGCTGATCACCGAGCTACGACGCGCGGGCGCGGATCCGGTCCGTAAGGGCCAACCGTGGAGTCTGCCGCTTGAGGACCGGGTTTTGCTGGTCGCCGCGTACTGGCGGACGAACCTGACGCTGCGGCAGCTCGCCCCGCTGTTCGGCACCTCGAAGTCGGCGGCCGACCGCATCATCGACCACCTAGCGGCGGCACTCGCGCTCCAGCCGTGGATCCACGTTCGTGGCCGAGGTACCCGAAGAATTGATCAACCTGGAACGATCCGCCGAGGAAGAACGCGCGAAGCTCGATGGCCTCACCGGTGACGAGTACGACGCCCAGTGGCGGCGCTGGCGCAAGGCCTCCGAGACGGTACAGGCGGCCATCACCGCCTGCGCCGGAGCCACCGAAGCCAGCCGCTACGAGCTAGAGCCGGCCGTGAAGAAGGTCGTCCGGCACGCCCAGGAAGATCCGGCTGGCGAGTAGCCGCCGCCCCGGCCTACCCCTGATCCGGCCAGGACGCCAGCACGTCACCGGTGTCCTGGCCGGTGAGAGTGATGCGGGCCTCGGGCATGCTGCCGTACTCGCCGACCCAGCGCCGGAACTTGTCCCGTGCCACCTCCGAGCGGTTCCACCAGCCGTGCTGCACCGGCCGGCCACCGCAAGCGAGCAGCAGGTGGTAGCGGCCGGGGCTGGTCATGCGAGGCGGATCCCTCTGGGCCGTCCCGGCTCGCGCACGATGGCGGCCTTCGCCTCCAGCTCGATGAGCTGGTAGTGCACCGATGCCCTGCTCCGCATGCCGACGGCCGCCCCGACCTGCTGCATCGTCGGCGCGTGCCCGTGATCAGCGATGTGCCGGCGGATGCAGCGCAGGATGCGCTCCTGGGTGTCGGTGAGGTAGTCGACTCGGTGCATAATTTAATTAGAGCGCTTGTTCGAATTTATGGGCAAGTGGAGACACGGCAGCCGGGAGCAGCAGATGAGTGGTGAGCAGCCGCTCTCGCGTCTCGAGGCGCTGCGCTTCGCCCGGCGCGTCGTGGAGCAGCAGGCCGTCCGGCAGCTGCGGGTCATCGACCGGTGGATAGCCGAGGAGGAACGACGCGAGGCGGAGCGGCGTCAGGGCGAGGAGAGGCGGCCGCCTCCGCCTGATTGGCTGATCCAGTACGGGCTGAACCGCACGAACGTCGATGCCGTGCACACCGGCGAGTGCTGGGCCGCAGCCAGGAGCGGACGGTGCCGCCCGGTGAGCCGGCAGCAGGCCATGGAGGCGCTGCGCCAGCGGGTGCCGGCCTGCGTCCACTGCCGACCGGACACAGCACTCGGCATCCTCGACTAACTCAGGGCCGGCCGCCGGGTGACTGGACGCTCGCCGGGTGTCGGTGGGGAAGGAATGCCGCATGACATGGTCCTTGCCCGAGCCGACGCTGACCGCGGCCGTGGACAGTCCAGTGCTGCCCGCCGGGTGGGCGGCGGAGCCGAAGTGGGACGGCTACCGCGCCCAGCTCGCCGTGTACGCGGACGGCCGGGTGCTGCTGCGTTCCAGGCAGGGGACGGACATGACGGCGTCGTTCCCCGAGATCCGGGCGGCGGCCCTCGAACAGCTGCCGGCGGACACCGGGCTGGACGGCGTTATGTGACCTGCTGACCTGTCTCAGGCGGTCGGTGTCTCGCCCAAGGTGGGACTACTCGCTGCTGATCAAGGCCTGAGGACCATGTCAACCTGCGCTCAGTGCCGCACGTGCGTCGGATGCTCCTCCGGCCGGATAGCTGGTATGAAGCGTTTGCTCGAGGGCAGTGGTAGTCGTCGGCTCTGGCCGAGGGCCCAGCGGGGGTGGGCGGTGTCCTGCAAGGGCAAGCTGCACCCAGGCCGAAGTAACCGGCGCCAGTGCTGTCCCAGTGCGGGCTGAAGCAAAGGAGCAGGCATAGTGTCCACCACCACTTCGAACCCGGACCCGTTGCAGGCGCGTCAAGCTGGCTCGGACATTGACACCGCAATCACGCTCCTGCGTGGAGAAGTGGCCCGCAGCGACAGCAAGGCATCGCTGCTGTTGGCCCTGAACGGTGCGGCACTGGCCGCACTCGTCTCTCTGAGCGCGATCGGGCACGTTCCGGCCTCCGTTGTGGCGGTGGGCGCGATCGGCGCGGTCACGCTGCTCGCTGCAACCGTGGCCCTGCTACTCGCTGTGCGCCCCCAGTTGGGGGGTGCCGGGTGGCCGCAGTGGCCGAACCTCACGGACGAAGAGCTACATCGAGAGCTGGCTGCGGGCCAACAGCTGACGCTGGTGAAGGTGCTCGCAGTCTCAGTCCGAACCAAATACGCTCGGATCCGCCTCGCGGTCGATTTCATGCTGGCCGGGTTAGGGTTCCTCACTCTGGCGGCCGTGATCGCCACCGTGAACTCCTGATTGCCCACGCCGACGTCGCCCGCGACGGCGCCGACCCCCGGCGACAGACCGCACGATGTCCACATGTACGCCCGGACGTCCCCCCGACGACGTCACGCTCTTCGTCCGCCACGACGAGGGAGCCTGGCTGGTGTCGGTCCGGGGCTGACACCGGGCAGGTGAACGGTCCCGCCGACGGCCGAACAAGCGGCGCAGGAACCCCGCCAGCAAGCCCCCCACACAGCGCCACCGGCCAGAAAACGCCGGGGAATCCGGATCACAATGGGCGGGAGGCCGTCCCCGCCTGCTCAGCGATGACGACGAGGATTTCGTCATCCAGACGGCCACCACCCGCCCCTCCAAGCTCGGCCAGCCCTTCACCCGCTGGTCGATCCGCAAACTCGCTGCCTACCTGCGCCGCGTGCACGGGCGCATCATCCGGATCGGCCGTGAAGCCTTACGGTGCCTGCTTCTGCGCCGCGGCATCACCTTCCAGCGCACCAAGACGTGGAAGGAATCGCCCGACCCCGAGCGCGCTACCAAGCTCGACCGCATCGAGGAGGTGCTGGACCGCTTCTCTGACCGGACGTTCGCCTTCGAAGAGTTCGGGCCCCTCGGGATCCGCCCCACCGCAGGCTCCTGCTGGGCGAAGCGGGGCAAGCCCGACCGCCTGCCGGCGACCTACCGCCGCACCCACGGCGTCACCTATTTCCACGGCTGCTACTCCGTCGGCGACGACACACTCTGGGGCGTCAACCGTCGCCGCAAAGGCACCGCCAACACCCTGGCCGCGCTGAAGTCGATCCGCGCCGCCCGGCCCGACGGCGCGCCGATCTATATCATTCTGGACAACCTCTCCGCCCACACCGGCACGGACATCCGTCGCTGGGCGAAGAAGAACAAGGTCGAGCTGCGCTTCACCCCGACCTGCGCCTCCTGGGCCAACCCCATCGAGGCCCACTTCGGCCCGCTGCGGCAGTTCACCCTGGCCAACTCCCACCACCGCAGCCACCCCGCACAGACGCAGGCCCTGCACGCCTATCTACGCTGGCGCAACGCCAACGCCCGCCACCCCGACATACTTGCCGCCCAACGCAAGGAACGCGCCTGCATCCGCAGCGAGAAGGACGTCCGCTGGGGCGGACGTCCGCTGAACGCCGCAGCCTGAAGATCACTATTGGCCTGCCTCGCGTCCATCCCAGGATGGTCGTTCCGATTCTTGGCATACTCACTGCTATCGCCTGGAGGATGTGACGATGATTCTGGTGACTGGCGCGAGTGGGAACGTCGGAACGGCTCTCCTCACTCGTCTTCATGCCGACGGCGTGGCCGCGCGGGCGGCTTACCGTGATCCGCACACCACGACTCAGGTGATCAAGTCGGGCGGCCAGGCAGTGACGCTCGATCTGACCATGCCGGACACGATCGGTCCTGCACTCGATGGCATCGAGGCCGTATTCCTTCTCGGCGCGACGAGCCCCGCCCAAACGACGCACGAACTCAACATGCTGGAAGCCGCCTCTGCGGTGGGTGTTCGGGTGGTCAAACTGTCGGTCTGGCGGGCCGACGAAGGACTCACACCGATCGCCCGGCTACATCAGCCTGTCGAACAGTCGCTGGTTACGTCCGGTTTGCCTTGGACGATCTTGCGACCCAACTTCTATCTGCAGAACTTCCTGCGCCAACCGTCCATCCGCGAGGCCGGGGAGTTCAGCCTCCCATTGATCACCGCCCCCATAAGCTTCATCGACATCGGCGACATCGCCTGTGTTGCAGCGCGGGTTCTCACCACTGATGGCCACGACGGCTGCGTCTATGACCTCACCGGGCCGAAGGCGCTGACCTACGCTGAAGCCGCCGAAGAGTTTTCCGACATCCTCGGCAAGCCGGTGCGCTACGTGGGCCTGCCGGACGACGAAGCGCGCGCGGCAATGCTAAGTCGCGGGATACCAGAGTTCCACGTCAATGCCCTAATAGGAGTTGCCCGCGCTTACCGCGACGGCGGTGCCGAGACTGTCACTTCAACCGTGGCCGACCTCACGGGCCGTGCAGCCCTCGGTTTTGCCGATTTCGTGCGCCAGAACCGCAACCTATTCGATTGACCATGGTCCTCATCGGCCCGCCCCCGGTGTGAGATCACCGAAAGCCGGTTCCCTCCTGACGAACGCCAGCAGCACCATCACCCGCTGGGACTGCCGACCTTCCTGATCGGTCAGTCTCCCGACCTGGCCTGATCTGCCATCACAACCTCGCGGCGCCGCTTGGACGTTCTCGGACATCCAAGTCCACCCCACACCCCCGAGTGAACAGCAAACCGGTGAACCTATGCGCACTAGGACCATCAGGCGGCGGGTGGGCACGCACTCGAAGACCTGGATGATGTCGCCCCCTTTGCCGGCCAGCTCTGCCGGGCTGAGAGCCCACACGGAGTCGGCTTCGGGGAACTGGCCGGGCCAGTCCTTGGCCAGCTCTGGTCAGGTAAGTCCACGATTCGACAAGGTCCGGGTCGGCCGCCTCCCATGCGACCGGTAGCGGAAAAGGGTCGTTCAGGCGGCGCAGTCGGGCCTCGGCCTCCCACTGCTGGCGTACCCCCTGGGCGAGCTGGTCGGCCATGTCCCCCAGATGGGTGGGCGCTGGCCCGGTCTTGCTGGGGCGGAGCACGGCGACTACTGCGGCGGGCATCGGGAGCATGACCGGCGTGCTGCTCTACACCCACGATGAGGACTTCGGCGCGCTGAACCTGTACGCCCGCCGGCCGGGAGCCTTCGGCAAGGACATCGAGACCGCGGGCTGGCTGCTGGCCCGGCACGCCGCAGTCGCTTTGGCTGACGCCCGTACCATCGACCAACTCGAGCATGCCATGGAGAGCCGGCACGCCATCGGTGAGGCCATGGGCATTCTGATGGAGCGCCACCGGCTGAGCGAGGACGACGCATTCAGCGTGCTGCGCCGCATCTCCCAGCACCACAACCTCAAGCTGCGTCACGTGGCCCAGAAAGTGCGGGCAGAACGTACCGGATCGGCCTGATCGTCAGTTCTCTCCCGTTCGCGGAAAGGGGGCGGGCAGGTGACGGGGGACTGCACCTGCCCGCCCCGGAGACCATGACCCGCACGGGGGGAGCGTGTCATGGCCCAGCCGTGATCACGGCTTACCGGTGACAGCGCACCGGGCGCCGCAAGTGTCACACCGTTCGTGCTGGTCCGTCCACCGGATCAGACTCCCGCAGCAGCACCGGACCTGTCCCCGTCACCTGTACCAACCGCTTCACCACAGGGCTCAGGGGGCCGGAGACGGCGAACCGCAGCCCCGCCTGCTGGCAGTGCCGACGGGCTGCCAGCAGGACGGTCAGTCCGGCGCAGTCGCAGAAGGTGACCCGGCTGAAGTCCACCTCGATGCAGGCGGCGCCGCTCATGACGGCGGCATGCAGCGCGTCATCCAGGCCTGCTGCGGTCAGGTGGTCCACCTCGCCCGCCACCGCCACCACGGTCTGGCTGTCCACGATGGTGCTGCACACCTGCAACCGCTCGCCGGGCTGTGTGCCAGGGTTGCTGTCGACAGGGTGAGCGTCTCGGCTGCTCGGCCCCAAAGTCAACCGGCCGAGTGCCCCTGTTCCTCTGCGGCAGGCCCTGTACGGGGCGTGGAGAGGGCGAGAGCGTGAGTGCAGGCGGGAGCCGGCTGCCCGGCCACGCCGCGTCGGCTGCCTCCCGCCAGGGGCTCGCTTGGGAAGACAGGCGAGAGCCGCCTCCTCAACCGGTCAGACCAGGCAGCTGTGCATCCGCCACCGGGCCTGACCCGTGGATGCGCCCCCGCCGGGGCCCGGCTCGATGCCCGCCACGCCTCGCCTGCGGCAGAACAGCGCACCCGGATGACAGTGCCAGGACATGCCAACAGTGTGCGCGAGTGACACCCGGGTACACGCTGGTCGAAAAAGCCACCCACGGGTGAACACAGTGAAAGAGCCCCGCATGGTCATCCCGCTTAGGAATCAGGCGGATGAGCAGGGCATGGACGAGCACGTCACGTTGCAGTGCAGCGCAGTCTGGGCCCATGGCGCGGCCCACGCTGCCGACGCGCGTCAGGCCCTGCGGGCCTTCCTCGCCCACGCCCTGCCAACCGGCCCCCGCCCCGCGCCGGCCCACCTGGGCATGGACGCGGAACTCGTTGTCAGCGAGCTGGTCACCAACGCCATCCGGCACGCTCCCGGCCCCTGCGCGATGACCTTGAAGCTGTCCAGAGACGAACTGACGATCAGCGTGTGGGACAGCTCCCCCGAAATACCGACTGTGCACAACGCCGACCCGCAGCGCGTCGGCGGCCACGGACTGCACCTGGTGCACACGGTCAGCGACAGAGTCGTCGTCGCAGCATGCGAGACGGGAAAGCAGATCAGCGCCCATCTGCGCCTGGCACCGGACGACAACATCCCCAGGACGGTCCTGTCCAGCTCCCTCTCGGGAGGATCCCCGGCCTGACACCAGGGCCCACGAGGCGGGCCCTGGCCGGCACCGAAATCGGCTGCGGCCGGCCAGGGCTTCCCAGCGCCCGGCCGGCCGCAGCGGTGTCAGCTGGCGAGGTCGGCCTTGCCGAACAGAACGGCGTAGCCGGAGGGCAGCTGGCTGATGATCTGGTTCAACTCACCGCCGCTGACCGTGTCCGCGACGGCAGTCAAGACCGCACTGGCATCCCACTCCGCGGTACGCGACCGTGCACCGACCGCCTCCGCGACCCTGCGGTAGAACTCCTCGATCCCGAAACTCTCAGCCTGCTCGGGCTTGGCGTCGGCCAGCGTCTGCCCCAGCGGTCCGGGCAGCTGCGAGGCGAGGTCGTCGACCTCGCCAGGGCTGATCCGCTGCGCCAGCACCCGCAGGACGGCTTCGGTGACCGTCGCTGCTTCGTCCTGGCTGCCGTATTCACCGCGCTCGCGTACGCGGGCAAGGAACTCGTCGTACCTCATCGTCACCTCCGCTTCCGGTGATGCATCGACGGCATCTCTCGTGACGCCGTTGTTCCCTTCCCAGTACCCCAGACCGAACCGCCCTTTCATGACCTTCTGCGGATACTCCGATGTCGCAGATGGAGCACCTGATCCCCGACCTGGGTAGTGACGGGCAGAACCGAATACTGGGTGAGTCACTCGCCGGCCTGGGGGCCGGGCGAGGAAGGACAGCCCGGCTCGAACCGCCATGTCGCTGACCACCGGCGGGGCGATCATCACCACCAGCTTGGGGCTTCACGACACCAACTGGGCACCAGGACGTACGCGGCATTCCCGAATCTCCAAAGTTGATCGCATCCCTGCATGCTCGGCCGCCGTTCGCCACCTACGGAGCAAATCCGCCAAGCACCGGGCAACGTCGCAGGGTTGACGGACGAGAGCGGGGATGGTGCGACCGCAAGCAGCTGCCGCGGGTTTGCAGTAGGGCTCGGAAGTCGAGCTGTGTTCGGGCCCTGGGCGGCCGGTGTCCAGGGGGCGTATGGGGGGCGTCGTAACCTGGTGGTGCTCGGGGCGAGTGCGGAGGTGTGCCATGCCCCGAACCGGATTCTGGGCGACGGTGAGGAGGACCGTCATCGGTCACTCAGCGCCGACTTGACGCGTCATGTTGCGCGGCTGCCGATGCCCGGCCGAGTCCGCTCCCGACAGCCACATCTCCGAGAAGTCCCCTGGCGTGAAGAGCGGGTCCCGCACGTCGTCCGGCAGGCTCGCGTAATGGCGGCTGGGGTGGACGTCGGGTGCCGCGAGTCACCCCGCGCATGCCGCCCCGCGCACGGCCCCCAAGAGCGTGGCAAGGCGCAGGACCCCGAGGAAGCCGAGGGCACCGCCTGCCACGCAGCGCCCCGCCGCCCACGCCGGCCATGCGGTCGGTGAGGGCGGCGGGGCGGCGCGGGTGGTGCTTACAGTGCGTGGAGCTGGGTGAGGAGCTGGAGGGTGTCGGAGTTGAGCCAGTACTCGACGAACCTGCCGTCCTTGATGCGCAGGGTGTCGGTGCCGGTGAAGGTGACGGTCGTGCCGGGCTGGGCCTTGGCACCGGGGAAGCCGCCGGCGTAGGTGCCGGTGGCCGTCCAGCGCACGGCGGCGCGGTGCCCGGCGGTCAGGGGGGCGGTCTGGAGGGAGAAGTGCAGGTCGGGGAAGGCGGCGCGGGTCTGGGATATCCAGGCCACCAGGCCGTCCGCGCCTCGGATGCTGCTGCCGTCGCCGCCGTCGAGGAGGGCGGCGTGCACGGTGAAGTCCGGGGAGATGATGCCGGGCGCCTGGGTGTAGTCGCCGTTCCACAGGCGCAGCCACGCGTCGAGCATCGCCTTCGGGTTCTTGGCGGCCGCCCGGTGGCCCGGGGAGGTGACCGAGTGAGCGGCCGGGGCGGCGGACGAGGTGGATGCTGCGGCCGTTGTCGCGCTGACGGCCAGGGCGGCCACGGCGGCGGGGAGGAGCAGGCGGATCCGGATGCAGGCGGTGGTGGTCATGATGGTTCCTCGCATATCAGTGTGGTGGGGAGCGGTGGTGCCGGCGGGCTGTGGTGTCAGTCGGTGCAGGTGGTGCCGGGTGCGGGCAGGGTGCGGGTGGTCAGGTAGCGGTTGGTGGCGTCGCGCACGCACTGGGAGAGCAGGAACATGCTGTAGTCGTCGCCTTCGCGGCTGAGGACGACGCTGCCGGGCAGTTGGGCCGCCATGGCGAAGCCCGCGCTGTGCGGGGCGAGCGCCTGGTGGGTGGACTGCACGATCAGCGCGGGGGGCGCGCCGTGGACGGGGGTCCCGGCCGCGACGGGGTGGGCGGGGACGGGCCAGCCGAGGCAGCCGGTGAGCGCGGTCCAGGAGCGCACGGCGCCGCCCAGGTGCGGCGAGATCCGGGCCAGGTCGTCGCGCAGGCGGGTGAGCTGGTCGAACGTGGTCACGGGACGTGCGGTGTCCAGGCAGGCGGGGATCTGGACCTGGACGGGGTCGAGGGTGTCGTCGGGTTCGTAGGTGAAGTCACTCGCGTCGCCGGCCTTCGCCTTGACGACGGCCTGGGCGAGGGCGGGCCAGGTGACGCCGGAGAGGGTCAGGTAGTCCTGGGTGGCGGTGCGGATGTCCTCTCCGGTCAGGGTCCGGCTGCCGTCGGCGGTGGGGATCGGGGCGCGGTCGGCTCGGGCGACGAGGGCGTCGTACTCGGCCGCGGCGTCCTTGCCGTGCAGGGCACAGTCCGTCGAGGCGGCGCACCAGGCGGTGAAGCGGTTGAACGCCTCTTCGGCCGTGGCTGCTTCACGGCGGATGCGCTCGACGGGTGTGATGGTGTCGTCCAGCGCCGTGTCCAGGACCATGGTGCGCAGCCGGCCGGGGTAGAGGTCGGCGTAGGTGCGTCCGAGCAGGGTGCTGTAGTGGATGCCGTACCAGTTCAGCTGCTTCTCGCCCAGGCCGGTGCGTACGGCTTCGAAGTCCCGTGCGGTGCTGGTCAGGTCGGTGTGGGCGACCAGGGGGCCGTTCTCGCGCAGGCAGTCGGCGGCGAAGGCGCGATTGTGGGCGACGAGCGTGTCGAACTGGGCCTGGCTGTGCGGGAAGTGGGTGACTCCGGCCGGTTTGAGGGGTTTGGTGCAGCGGATCGGCGTGCTGTGGCCCACACCGCGCGGGTCGACGGCGACCAGGTCGAAGTTGCGGCTCATGGCGCCGGCAAAGGAGGGGAAGCCGATGCGCATCGCGAGGCGGAGCTGTTCGATCGATGATCCGCCGGCTCCGTCGTTGAGCAGGAGGGTGCCCTTACGGTGGGCCTGCTCGTCGGCGGGGCGGCGGACCAGGGCGAGGCTGAGGCTGCCGGCGCGCGGGTGGGCGTAGTCGACCGGGGCCCGCAGCGTGCCGCACTGCATGCCCTGGAACTCCGCGTCGGAGCAGGCGCTCCAGCTGATCCGGCTCGCGGGGGCGGCCATCTGGGGCTGTGCGGGAGCGGCGGCCGCCGGGGTGGCGAGGGTGGCCGCGGCGAGGAGAGCGGTGGTCAGAGTACGTCGGATGTGGGTCCGCAGTCTGGGCCTGGGCATGACGGGCTTCTCCTGAGGGCGTTCGCGCCGTGACGAGGCGCGGAGGGGATGCGGGGACAGTGCGGCGGGCGCGCGAACAGTGCGACCTGCGGGGGTGCGTGTGTGCGGGCTTCCGCGTGATGCGTCAGGCGTGCAGGACGACCTTTCCGGCGACGGTCCCGGACTCGGCCAGCCGCATCGCCTCGGCGACCTGGGTCAGGGGCAGTTCGGCGGCGATCTGGGCGGTGATATCACCGCGACGCAGGGCTTCGAAGACCTCGGTGAGGTCGTTGCGCAGCCGGACCTGGAAACGGCCGCGGTTCAGGGCGCGCCCGGCCCAGACGTTGAAGAAGTAGGCACGGCGGCGGTTGGGCAGCGTGTTCCACAGCCATACCCGGCCCAGCAGCTTGAGGACGGGCCACTGCTTGGAGCCCTCTTCGTCACGGGTGGAGGCGCTGCCGTAGGAGACGAGCGTGCCGCCGGGGGCGAGCAGGTGCCAGGAGTCGACGATGCCGCGGCCTCCGACGTGGTCGAAGACGGCGTCCACGCCCCGTGGGGCGAGTTCACGGACGCGGGCCGGGATGTTCGCCGTACGGTAGTCGATCGGGGTCACTCCCTGTTCCCGCAGGGCGGAGTGGTGGCGTGCGGAGGCGGTGCCGATCACGTTCGCCCCGGCGGCTTGGGCGAGCTGGACCAGGACGGAGCCGACTCCCCCGTTGGCTCCGTGCACCAGGACGGTCTGCCCTGCGCGGACGCGGGCCTTGCGGTGCAGCATCTGCCAGGCCGTGATGCCGTTGATCACCACAGTTTCCGCCTCGGCCGCGCCGATCCCGTCCGGGACCGGCACCAGGTCGGCGGCGTCGAGGACCACGTGGCTGGCCCAGCCGCCGATCTTCAGCAGCGCGGCCACCCGGGTGCCGGCCAGACCCGCATCGACACCCTCGCCGGTCGCCGCCACGGTGCCGACCATGTCGTAGCCGGGGACGAACGGGAAGGGCGGCTGGTCGTAGTAGCGGCCGCGGCGCATCTGCTGCTCCGCGAAGGAGACACCGGTGGCTTCCATGCGGACGACCACCTGGCCGGGGCCGGCGGTCGGGACGGCGCCGTGGCGCACCTGAAGCCCTTCCGGCTCGGCCTTTCCCGGCAGTACGACCTCGACCATCGCTGCGGCGTTCATGACGACCTCCCTCGACTCGACCAGCTTCGTTAGCAGCTGGCGCTTTCGTTAGAAGCTATAACTCCCGCAGAGTGACAGTCAAGTGCGTTCGTAATAGGGTCTAACTCAGGGCGTGCGACCAGCCGCTCACCCGGCCCTCGGGAGCCGGCGACCACACAGGGAAAGATTGAGGCTGGGGCCGCGCAACTGCCGGACGCGACCGCGCTGGACGGCGAGCTGGTCGTATGGGACGCCGCGGGACGTCTCGCCTTCGAGCGGCTGCAGAACCGGCTCCAGCGGCGCGGCGCCGGCGCGGCCCGGGCCGCAGGCGAGTGGCCGGCGCACTTCGTCGCCCTCGATCTGCTGCGGTTGTCCGGGACCGACACCACCGCCTGGCCGTACCGGCGGCGCCGGACCGCGCTGGAGTCGGTGTTCGCCGCCCGGCACCTGTCGGCGCCGTGGACGCTGTGCCCGTCGACCACCAACCCGGGCACCGTGCACGAGTGGCTGACGTGGGCGGCCGTCGGCATGGAAGGCATCGTCTTCAAACGGCTGGACGACGCCTACCACCCGGCGGCAAGAGGCTGGCACAAGTACAAGGTTCACGAGACGACCGAGGCGATCGTCGGCGCGGTCACCGGCAGCCCGGCCGCTCCCCACACGCTGCTGCTCGGCAGATCCGACGACGACGGATATCTGCGGTACGCGGGCCGCACCACCAACCTCACCCAGGCGGCCAGCGACACGGTCGCCGACCTGCTCGCCCCGGCCCGGCACGACCATCCCTGGACCGGCTGGTCGTTCTCCGCAGGGTGGGGCAGCCGGGAGACGCTGGACGTCACGCTCGTGGAACCCGAGCTGGTGGTGGAAGCCGGCGTCGACGTCGCCCGCGACGCCTCCGGCCACTGGCGCCACCCCGCACGCCTGCACCGCCCCCGCCCCGACCTCTCCCCCCACCGACGTCCCCCACATGACGCCACCGCCGCATTGACGGCGGCGCGGGCGCGGCGGCCCCGCCGACGCGCAACCGGCCGAGGGCGCCCCGATCCCCTCGCCCGCCGCCCGGGACCTGTCCCACCCACCCACTTCTCTTTCTTCCTGCTGTGGGACGTGGAGTCGGGGGCGTAGAGGGAATGTCGGCCTCCCGACCACGGCCCGAGCAGCGTGGTGACCTGCCGGTTTGCGGGCGGGCGGACGAGCGGGTGCGGCCGGTTGTCGGCGGGGATTACGGCCTGGTCCACGGAGGCGTTGTCGCTTCGTGACCGTGGTCAGGCTTTCGCGGTCGGGGCTCTGGTCGGGGCCGGCTGCTGGCCTGTCCGGCACGCGCGGCGTTGGACAGGCCGGTGCCACACCGGATGGGAAGCGAGCGGATCCGTGATGATCGGCGTGGACGCGGGCAGCGGAGACCGGCTGGCGCTGGCGGTGCTGACGCAGTACCGAATGGCCACCACCGAGCAGATGCACCGGGTGATCGCCCCTTCGGTGCGGATTGAGCAGACGAGGCGCAGGCTGACCAGACTGTGCGCCGAGGGGCTGGTCGACCGCATCACCTTGCCGCAGGCCGGACGGACTCGGGCCTGGTTCCCGACCGCGTACGGGCCGCCGCCAGCCCCGACTACGCGGGCGTGAACTCCCAGACTCGTCAGAACGTCGAAAGTCGAGAGACCTTGCCGCGGGAGCTTGGGCCGCCAGGACGTCAGGACCGGCGCACGCGGCAGCTCGGCGGTGACGGTCGTGTAGTCGCGACCTCAACTTGTTGCTGAGAAAGAAGTTCTTGTGCAGGCGGAGTCGCGCCGTGCGGTCGCCGGGACAGGCCGACCGCACGGGCCTGCCTACAACGCCGTCGGCTGGAGGGTGCTCGGAATGGGCGCCGGGGCGGCGTGTGCCTCGTCGAGCGGAGTCCGGAAGCCCTTGATGAGCATGAAGAGGGCGAGGCAGATTTCCCAGGCGAACACCGGGATGGCCGCGAGCGCGGCCCAGGCCGAGATCTGGTCGATGAGGCCGAACATCTGGGCAGTCCCCGAGGCGAACACCAGCGGACCGCCGATGAGTCCCAGCGTGGAGATGAACCGGGGCACGATCCGGGACCGATGCAGCAGGTAGGCCAGCAGCACGGTGTTGGTCCCGCAGACCAGGCTCGGGCCCACCAGGAAGGTCCAGTTGTGGAGGGCGATCATTGCTTCCCCGAGAGGGACGGTGCCGGGCTGTGTGGGGGCATCGTGGCGCAGGGTTATCACGGCGAGCAGCGGGACGACGCCGACGGCGATGACGGCGGCCTCCAGGGTGCGCAGCCCGACATAGCCGAATGCCACTGATTCGTTCGTGCGCTTGACGACGGGGAATAGCGCGACCGCGGTGCCGACGATCGCCAGCGCGAGGAGCACTTCGAGAAGGGCCCCGAGGACGACCTGCGTCTCGGGGCCCGAGCCGGTGATGTAGTGCTTGTTGTTGAGGACCGGCCCGTACAGGGCCAGCGCCGTAACCGACGTGACATGTGTGACCAGGAAGAGAACACCGGCGGCGGTGGCGGTTGTGCGGGTGGATGTCATGGCGGCCTCTCAGACGAGCCTTGGTATACGGCGTACACCTTGGCGGATTGAACGTAGGTGTACGCTGTACGCCATGTCAAGTGACCGACCTCCACACCCCACCCAGGTGCAGTCGGACCCCGCCGCCGAGACCAGTCAGCCCACCACCCGGACCCGCCTCAACCGGGACCGTGTCCTGCGCGCCGCAGTCGCACTCGCCGACAGCGCCGGCATCGAAGCGGTGAGCATGCGCCATCTCGCGCAGGAGCTCGGCGTGGTGCCGATGGCGCTCTACAAGCACGTGGCCAACAAGGACGAGCTGCTTGACGGGATGGTCGACATCGTCATCGGCGAGATCGAGCCGCCCGCTGAGGATCCGAGCTGGAAGCAAGCAGTCCGGCGACGCATCCTCTCCGCACGACGCGCCCTGCTCCATCACCCCTGGGCACCGCAGCTGATCGAGTCCAGGGGCCAAGCCTCACCAGTGGTCCTGGAGTACATGAACTCCCTCATCGGCACCTTCCGCACCGGCGGACTCTCGGCCGACCTCACTCACCACGCCATGCACGCGCTCGGCAGCAGGATGTGGGGCTTCACCCAGGAGGTGTTCCCCACGCCCCCGCCTCCCGCCGACCCCGAACTGCGCGAGCTCATGTTCCGCGACGTCGCCCTGCGATATCCACACATCATCGAGATCGCCACCATCAGCGCCCACGACCCCGACTCCGCCATCGGCTGCGATGACCAGTTCGAGTTCGAGTTCGCCCTCGACCTCCTCCTCGACGGATTCGACCGACTCCACCACCAGTCCTGGAGCTCCGCAGACACACGCGACCGAGACCGCGGAACCCACCCCTCTCCGCTCCCCGGCACCACGGCGACGCCGAGCGTTGAGCACTGAGGGCCTGCCAACTGCCTCGATCGCCTGGCGGAGCCCGCGTGGCGACATGACCGCCTTCAAGACTCGAGAACATCCCGTGATCAGCTCCGGCGCGTGATCATCACCGCCCGATTTCCGCCAACCCGCCCAGCTCGGCCCCCCGATGAGGAAATCCGCGCCGTCCAGCAGGCATGGGCCGCCGCCAGCCTCGACACGGCAGCCTGATCACCCAGACCTGTCAGAACGTCGAAAGTCGAGGTACACATCGCCTTGCGTAAAGGGTGCTGCACGCGTCGGGCTGCCACTCGCAGCGGTGAGGCAACCGGTGCGCGGCGCGGATGAAGCGGTTACTGGCCGGCCACGGCTACCCGCGCGAGGCCGAACCCGGCGTCTACGACATCCGTTCCCCGCGCGTCCCGAGCACCGAGGAAGCAGCCAAGCTCCGCCGGACCGGTCTCAAGGCCATCCCCGCCGAACGACTCTGGGCCAACCTCGACTGTGGTCTGGAGACCTGCGGCTGGCCCGAGACCCGCCCCGCCCTGGAGAACCTGGTCGCCGAGGCACGCACCGTTAGGAGTGAGCTGCCCGCGTCCTGATCCCGACGACCGCCCGGGGGCTGAGTGTTCGCGCTCCGTCGCCGGCCGGTCGTCGGCGCGGCCACAGCAAGATCGCCCACTTCGATGGAACGGTAGCCTGCGCACATGCTCGGGCACGTGCCCAGCCGGTGGAGACCCGACCCCATGACTCAGACGGCAGGAGCGACAGCGTGACCAGCCGCGTCACCCTTATCTCGCCCGCGACGAACCCGTCGCTGCGTCAGGCCCGCTTCGACGACGGCCGGACCCCGCTCGACGACGGGGCAGGACACGGGCCCGGGCTGCGGTCGGAACGCCACGTTCGCCTGCTCGCGTCGTCACCTCTCCCAGCATGCGCTGCCGTGAAACGGCCGCAGCACTCGGACTGGACGACAGTGAGCCTGTGGCGGAACTCGCCGCCCTGCGCGTGGGCCGGTGGCAGGACCGCACGCTCGACGACGTCGGCGCGGCCGAACCAGAGGCCGTGGCGCAGTGGCTCGCCGACCCGGCCTCAGCACCCCACGGCGGGCAGTCGGTGCAGGAGCTATGCCTGCGCATCGGGCAGTGGCTGGACAGTGTCTCCGTGGCGGACGGCCGCATGGTCGCTGTGGTGGCGGGCCTCCTCTGGGAGTTCGCGTCCCATCTCGGTGGTGCACATGACGACGGCTACGGGTCTGACTCGCCGCCACCTCTTCGCAAGGCGGCGGCACACAGTGGCGCGACCGTGCCGGATTCCCACCGGCTTCCGTCTTGCCGTCATCGATATCCCACCGACCGTACCGTGTGTCGCGGACATGGCCAATAACGCGCCACCTGGCGTGGTTCATCTCGGGCACCGATGACACAGCCCTGTGGAACCTGTGGGTCAGCGGCAGCGGAATGACAGAACAGCTAGTGCTGGCTGTTGCGGAACCCGATCACTACGGCGCCCCACCAGCAAATCTGGGAGATCAGGGCGGTGGTGGCGCCCCGGGCCATGAGGCGTGGGGGCAGCGGGGTAGCTGCGTGTTGGGCCATGCGTCTGTTGAGGAGCCCGGCTTGCAGGCCGTTGAGGGTGAGAGTGAGGACCAGTGCCAGCTTGGTGCGGGTGAGGGGGGAGGCCAGGTCTGGATGGAGCAGCGTGCCGCTGAGCACGAGTCCGGCGAGACCGTCCCGATGGGGATGTGCAGGCGTGCGGTGGCGCTGAGGGTGTCGCTCAGGGGGCACCGTCGCGATATCCGCAGCAGTCCGTAGTAGTCGGCCACCATGACGGCACCGAAGCCGAGCACCAGGGAGGCCAGGTGGATGAAGAGAGCGGCGGTGTGCAGGGCGGGATCCGCGTGCAGGTGCAGGGATACCCATACGCAGGCCGTCAGGGCCCAGGCACACCGTCACAGCGCCCGCGGCGATCGTCCACCAGGAGTCGTGAAGACCCAGCGGCCTGGCCTGGCCGGTGCCGGACAGCGCGGGTGCAGGCCGAATAGACACCGACGGCTCCGGGGGCAGAGCAGACACAGACTCCTCCACCCGGGCGTGCTGACCGCCGTGGCGCTGAGCCTCGTGTTCGGCGCCGTACTCACCTTCACCTCCTCCCGCATGTCCTTCGAGGCCCAGGAAGCCTTCGGGGGGACCCTGTCCATCGTCGCGGTGGGATTCGTCACCTGGATGATCTTCTGGATGCGCCGGACCGCCCGCACCCTCAAGTCCGAACTGCACGGCAGGCTCGACGCCGCGCTCGCGATGGGCACCATGGCCCTGGTGGTGACCGCGTTCATCGCGGTGGGCCGGGAGGGCCTGGAGACCGCCCTGTTCATCTGGACCGCTATCCAGGCCACCGGTCAGAGCACCGACCCCGTCATCGGCGCCGGCCTCGGACTGGTCAGCGCCGTCCTGCTGGGCTACCTGTTCTACCGGGGGGCCGTGAAAATCAACCTGGCGAAGTTCTTCACCTGGACCGGAGCCGCCCTGGTGGTCGTCGCCGCAGGCGTCTTCTCCTACGGCGTCCACGACCTGCAAGAGGCCGGCGTCCTGCCCGGCCTGGACAACATCGCCTTCGACGTCTCCGGCGCCGTCCCGCCCAGCAGCTGGTACGGCACCCTGCTCAAGGGCACCGTCAACTTCAGCCCGGCATCCAGCTGGCTCGAGGTCACCGCCTGGCTCGCCTACATCCTGCCGGTGATGACCGTCTTCTTCCTGCCCGGCCGGGCCAAGTCCCCCGCCCCGGCCGGTCCGGCACTGCCGACCGAACGCTGAAGCCCGCTCCACCCTCCCCGTTTCCCGCTCGCTCCCCGGAGATCTGCCGTGCCATCTTCCCGTTCCCTCTCGTCCTTGCCGGCGCCGCGCTACTGACCCTCCCGCTCTTGGCTTCCTGCAACGACACCGAGAACTCCACATCCGGCGACAGCAAGGTCGCCATCAACGCCACCGACACCGCCTGCGACGTCGCAAAGACCGAACTGAAGGCCGGCGAGACCACCTTCGCTGTCACCAACAAGGGCGGTAAGACCACCGAGGTCTACGTCTACGGCGAACACGACGGCGCCTACACCAAGGTCATCAGCGAGGTCGAGAACATCGGCCCCAGCACCTCCCGCGACATGGAGATGAAACTGACAGGCGGCACCTACGAGATCGCCTGCAAGCCCGGCCAGAGCGGCGACGGCATCAGAACAAAGATCACCGTCGAAGGCGCCAAGGCCGACGAAGACACCGAAGCCGCCTACGACCGCGAAATCGAGGTCGAAGCCGAGAACTTCAAGCTGGAGGGCTTGGAGAACTTCACCGCCAAGGCCGAAGAGGAGATCGAGTTCAAGCTGGAGAACAAGGGCACCGACGAACACGAACTGGAGATCTTCGGCCCCGACGGCAAGGAGGCCGGAGAAGTCAGCCCGGTCAAGCCCGGCGCGACCGGAGAAGCCGTCATCACCCTCACCAAGCCCGGCACCTACACCTACAAGTGCGGCATCAGCAGTCACGCCTACCAGGGCATGAAGGGCACCTTCACAGTCAACTGACCAGCCTTCACGCGGTCAGGCGGGCGGCGGCGCTCCCCCTTGGGCGCCGCCCGCTGTCCACCCCGCCGACGGTGATACGGGCGAGTCAGCCGACGCAGCAGCAGGGCTTTGTGACCTCGGCGGAGTAGGTCCGGGTGGCGAGTTCCAGGGCTTCGGACATGGCCAGGCAGGGGCTCAGGTGTGGGCAGCCGTCCGACGGCGAGCGAGTCCCGCGCTGATGGCGCAGGTGCCAGCGTGAACGAAGCCAGGGCACAGACCCGAGACGCCCGAGGACGCTGACCTATCCAGCCCTACAGCCAGCCGCCGGCCGTCCGGGAGGTGATGCCGGGCATGCGGCCGCTGCCCGGTAGACTGGCGGGAGCGAAGGGGAGTAGTCCCGCAAACCGCTGGTCGACACGCTGGACGTCCCAGGACGTCCCGGCCACCGGGCCGCCGCACACGATGCGGGGGCGGACGAGACCTTCGGCCAAGGCATGACCCGGCCTGCACCACCGTGCGGGCTGCTCCGTCGTGCCGGGCCGAGAGGACTCACCCGTCGCCCTGCTGAGCGTCGCACGAGGCCCGCGGCCCGGCCCCAGCAGAAAGCACCCGGAATGACTCTCGACCCCCTGGCGATCATCACCGCCTTCGGGCTGATCTTCCTCGCCGAACTCCCCGACAAGACCATGTTCGCCTCGCTGGCCATGGGCACGCGCATGCGGCCGCTGTACGTGTGGTTCGGCACCTCCACCGCGTTCATCGTCCACGTCGCGATCGCGGTCGGCGCCGGCAGCCTCCTCAGCCTGCTGCCGATCATGGCCGTCAAGCTCGTTTCCGCTGCCTTGTTCGCCTTCGGAGCCTTCGTCCTGCTGCGCGGCGGGGACGACGACGAGAGCGATACGGCCGCCAAGACGGTCACCGGCTTCTGGCCCGTCTACACCACAGCCTTCATGGCCGTCTTCATCAGTGAATGGGGCGACCTCACCCAGATCACGACCGCCAACCTCGCCGCCACCAACGGCTGGCTGCCCACCGCCATCGGCTCAGCCGCGGCCCTGATGTCCGTCTCCGCCCTGGCCCTGCTGGTCGGCCGGTTCATCGCCAAGCGCGTCCCGCTCAAGACCGTGCAGCGCATCGGCGCCCTGTGCATGGCCGGCCTGGCCATCTGGACCCTCATCGAAGCATTCACCGGGTAAAACCCCACCGCCCTCCGCCTCCACCAGCACGGTAGGGCCGGGCAGGGCAGGGCACACCGTACCCGGCCAGGGCCCTGCCACTACCGCGCACTCAGTACGCCAACCAGGCGGGAGCCCGCAGCCGCGCACTCCTTACGGGGGAGCGCTGATAGCGGCCATGGTCATCACCCGACCACAGCATGGCACCGTCGGAAGTGCCAACTGGTCGTGGTGAGCGGGCGGGCGGGCGCGCTTGGTGTCTACAGACTGAGCGTGATCGCGGCGGCGACTCCGCCCAGGCCAAGGTCGCCGCTACCGCAGCGGAAGAAGCGGTCGACAGCCAGCCGGCCCGGGCTGGCTGGCAGTGACGGCCAGTGCGACGACAGCGATGCACACGTTGCATGCGACGCCACCGTCCGCCTCCCACGGGCCGTGGGGCGTGCATGACGCCGATCAGGGCGGCAGCCGCGGGCGGCGTCAGCAGGCCGAGGGCTAGACCGAGGCCGCCGAGCAGATCGGACAGCCCGCCGATCACGGCGAAGAGCTTCCCGTGCGGTAGCCGAGGGCGGCGAACCCCTTGCCGATCGCGCCGTCAGGCTGTGACCGCTGAAGAGCCCGAAGATCTTCTGTGAGCCATGGGCGGCCCTCAGCAGTCCGAAGGTCAGCCTGAGGAGCAGCAGGTCGGCGTCACGTCAGCGGTCGGGAGCCATCCGGCCATCACGCATCGGGGTCACTCGGGCGCAGTCGCACGCAGCATTCCCCGGGCTCGGGGGCCAGGACGGCCTGTACCCCGCTGATCTCAAGGCCGCCCAGGTAGCCGGAGAGGAAAGCCTGGTTCATGCCGCACACCAGATCCGGGGCCTTGGCGGCCAACGGATGGAAGGGGCAGTTGCGCAGCCGGAGCTGGGTGGGGGTTTCCCGGACGGGTTCGTAGCCGTACTCATCCAGCAGCCGCTCGCAGACGGTCAGTCCGCGCTCGGGGCCCAGCCGGCCCGGGCGGGTCTCCTCCCGCGCCGTCTCGCCCATCTCGCGGCCGCGCTGTTCGGCGGTCCGTATAGCTGCCTGCGTGGCGTTTTCGTCGGCGCCCTCGGTCAGGACGGCGTCCAGGAGAAGGTCCGCCAGGAGTTCATGGCGCCGGTCGGGGATGTTCACGGTGATCTGGGCGTCGGTGGGTTCGTACACCTTGGGCTGTCTGCCGACCTTGCGGATCCCTCCGGGTGTTTCGTATCGGGCGCGGAGCAGGCCGGCGTCGACGAGCTTGTCGAGATGGAACGCGGCGAGCTTGCGGGATATGCCGACACTCGCGGCGGCCTCGTCGCGGGTGACCGCGCGGCCGGCACGCCGGATGAAGAGGAACATGCGCCTCCGCGAGTCCTCGCTCAGGGCGCTGACGGAGTCGATGGCGCGGTCGGCCGCATCGGCCCGCGAGGTCAGATCAGAAGCCACACGACCACGATAACTCCCACCAGTGTGGGCGCAAGCGTTCTTTTGGCCGAATCATCTGGGCCACTTGACGTCCTCCTCCAATAGAACCAAGATTTGTTGGTGAAACTAGTGGGAGGTTGCGATGGCTGATCAGTCACATCTGCAGGCGAAGCGTCCGGTCAGCGCCTCGCTGGCCGGCCCGTACGGCCACCCGTTCCACCCGATCCTGGTGACCGTGCCGATCGGTGCCTGGGTGACGAGCCTGGTGTTCGACATCGCCTCACACGTCGTGCACCGTCCGGGCTTCCTGACCCAGGGTTCGGAGTGGCTGATCGGGGTCGGGGTGATCGGTGCCCTGCTGGCGGCCATGGTCGGATTCCTCGACCTGTTCGCCATTCCCACCGCGACGCGGGCCTTCCGGACCGCCCTGGTCCACATGACGCTGAACCTGCTGGTGACCGCCGCCTACGCCGTCAACTTCCTGTGGCGCTACAGCACCTACACCGACGGGGGAAGCGTCGGCATCGGCCGGCTGGTCCTGTCCGCGATCAGTGTGGCGGCCCTGGGCGTATCGGGGTTCCTGGGCGGCAAGCTCGCCTACCGCTACGGCGTACGGGTCGCCGATGAGAACACCCAGGCCGAGGGATACACACCTGACCGCAGCCCGAGGAGCGCCCGCTCCACCGTGTGACCCGGCCCGCGCACCCGCCACGGCCGCCGGTGCTCCCGGCAGCCTTCGACATCACATCACTTGGGAGTTCCCATGGACATCGCCGCACTGATCGCCTGGGTGGTCACCGCCCTCGGCGGCTTCTACATGCTCGGCACCTGGATCCAACGCGGCGGAATCCGCCAGCAGCAGTCCGGCACCAGCCGCCTGCCCGCACCGGTCGTCTTCGGGCACTTCGCCCTGGCCGCGGTCGGGCTGGTGGTGTGGATCATCTATGTCGTGGCCGACAAGAGCGCCCTGGCCTGGACCGCGTTCGGTCTGCTGCTGCCGGTCGCCCTGCTGGGATTCGTGATGCTGGCCCGCTGGATCCCCGTCTACCGCGACCGTACTGCGTCCGGGGCGGCACCGGCCGCCACCGGCCCGGGAGCTCAAGGTGCCGTCCCTGCCGAACGGCACTTCCCGCTCGCGGTGGTGCTGGCACACGGGCTGTTCGCGGTGCTCACCCTGATCCTGGTCCTGCTCACCGCCCTCGGTATCGGTGGCAGCTGACATGACCGAGCGCTCGCACCGCACCACCGCCCGAATAGACGCCGCCCCGGAGCCGACGGCGCCCGCACGGCCCGCTCTGCGGGTCGTGCACGAGTCCCCCGGGATCGACCTGGCCGCCGCGGAAGCCGCGGCCGGCCAGTTCCTCCAGGCTCTGGGCATCTCCACCGCCTCGGACAGCCTGCGCGGCACGCCGGGCAGGATGGCCCGCGCGTATGCCGAACTGTTCAGCCCGCGCGCCTTCGACCTGACCACCTTCCCCAACGACGAGGGCTACGACGAACTCGTCCTGGCCCGCCGCATACCCGTCCGCTCGGTGTGTGAGCACCATCTGCTGCCGTTCGTGGGCACCGCCCACGTCGGCTACCTGCCAGGCGCCCGCATCCTGGGCCTGTCCAAGCTGGCCCGCGTCGTCGAACACTTCGCCTGCCGCCCACAGGTCCAAGAACGCCTGACAAAACAGGTCGCCGACTGGCTGCAGACCCACCTGGAACCGAAAGGCGTCGGAGTCGTGATCGAAGCCGAGCACTCCTGCATGACCCTGCGCGGCGTCCAGGCCACCGGCTCCAGCACCATGACCTCCACCCTGCTCGGCCTGCTGCGCTCCGACGCCCGCTCCCGCAGCGAATTCCTCGCCCTGACCGGCGCCACCTCCTGACCCACCGCGCCGCACGCAGCCCGGCACCGCATCGGAAAGACCACAACGCATGGAAATCTGGATCAACCCAACCTGCTCCAAGTGCAGCTCCGCCCTGTCCCTGCTGGACGCCGAGGGCGCCCAGTACACAGTTCGGCACTACTTGGAACAGCCACCCACCGCTGACGAGCTCGAGCATGTGCTGGACCGGCTTGGGCTGGAGCCCTGGGACATCACCCGGCTCGGAGAACCGGCCGCGGCCGATCTGGGGATGGCAACATGGAGGCGGGACGCCGCGCACCGCGACCGCTGGGTCCAGGCCCTGGCCAACCATCCCATCCTCATCCAACGCCCGATCATCACCGCAGACGACGGCACAGCAGCCGTCGGCCGATCCCCTGCCGCCGTACGGTCAGTCCTGCACTGACCCCGTCGACGACCCCGGCCCGGCTCGTAGCCGCCCAGCGCATGAAAGCCGGCCTGGCTCAGGCAGAGCTGGCGGGAGTGTCGTGTGGTTGCTCGGGGGCGGGGCTGGCGTCGGTGTAGGTGAGCACGTCGCGGCCGCAGGGTGAGAGTCGCGCTGCCCACACGATGGGCCGGCCCTCGTGCGCGGACAGCTCCATCTCCCGGTCGGCCAGTTCTGCCAGCCCCTGCCCGGCCGCGGCCTCCACCGCCTGCTGATGGTGCGGCTGAAGGTCTCCCGACAACGCCCAGCCCCACCGGGCCTGCCGTTCCCGGACAGGCCCACACGTCACGAAGGAAGCCGACCCCACAGCTCTTTGTGCGTGCACTGCAGACCGGACACCGCACTCGGCATCCCGGGAAAGAAGAACTAGCGTGGGTCTTTCCGGTCGTGTGCGGCTTGCGCGACGCGATGGTCGGGGTAGGTGGTGAAGACCTGGCCGAGGCCGGTGATGTCCATCAGACGCTGCACCCGCGGGCTTGGAGCGACCAGAGCCAGGTGTCCCCCGGCGCCTCGCACTGCCCGGTCGGCCTGGAGGAGACAGGTCAGGCCGCTGGAATCGATGAGGGCCACCCGGGACAGGTCCACCAGGACGGTCGGGGCTGGCCTTTCCAGGACGGTCTGCAGCCAGTCCGTGAGCTGGGTGGTGGTGTGGTGGTCGAGGTCGCCGGTCACCGTGAGCAGGAAGCCGCCCGCACCCCAGGGTTCGGTGCCGAGGGTGAGCTTCCCGGTCGTGGCCGGCAGATCGTCCCGGTGGTGGGCATCGTCTCTCCTCTCCACTGCGCGGCTCCTTGCCTTTGGCGGTGATTGGTCAGGGGGTGAGGTTCTCCTGGTTCGGGTCGCACCATTCGGCGAGCAGGACGGTGGCGTCGTCACCGAGGTGTCCGTCGTGGTGGCCGAGCACGGCGTGGATGAGCCGGCGCAGCGTCTCGTGGACGGTGAGTCGGTCGGCGTGGTGGCGCACGAGGTAGTCGGTGAAGCGTTGGGTGCCGAACTGCGTGCCGTCGGTGTCGCGGGCTTCGACGACGCCGTCGGTGTAGAGGACGACCCGGTCGCCGGGCTGGAGCTGTTCGTAGCACACGGTCACGGGCAGTCTCAGGTCCACTCCCATGGGCCCGGCCGGCGGGCACCGCAGCTCATGAGACCAGCGTCCGGCTCTCAGGAGCACGGGGAGGGGATGACCGCGGTTGATCCACGTCAGCTGTCCGGTCTTCATGTGGAGGTCGGCCAGGATGCCGGTGACGTAGCGGGTGGTGCCGAAGTGCTCGATGAGCGTGTTCTCCACCGCCTGGGAGACGGCGACGAGGTCGGCGCCCTGGCGGCGGGCATTGCGGCAGGCGGCGACGGCCAGGTTGGCGGTCAGGCCGGCCCGTGCGTCGTGTCCCATGGCGTCGAACACCGACAGGTGCAGCACGCCGTCGGCCACGGCATAGTCGAAGGCGTCCCCGCCGACGTCGTAGGCCGGCTCCGAGACCGCGGCCACCGTGGTGGTGCGGCCGGCGAACGCCGAGGGCGGCGTGAGGTGCCACTGCATCTCCGCGGACACGCTCATCGACGCCGTCCTGGTCAGACGTGCATAGGAGTCGCTGAAGCCCCGCTTGCTCAGCACCAGCAAAGCCACCATCGACGCCACCGCACGCAGCGCATCCCGGGTGGTCTCGTCGTCCTCGTCGGTGTCCGCGCGCAGCATGCCCAGGCGTTCCACGCCGTCGGTGACGGGCACCCACCACCGACAGCGCTCCCGCGTGCAGGACGGGTCCGGCTCGGCGATCAGATCCACCCGTTGGAAGGCGAGCCCCGCCACGGTGGTGTCCACGGCAAGCTCAAGGCCTTGCGAACCCGCATTCAGCCCACCGCCGGTGACCTCACGCAGGACCTTGCCCTGCACATCGACAAGGAAGAACGCCACATCGTGCAGGCCCACCGCATCAACATGATCGGCCACCATCCGCGGCAATTCCTCCAGCGTCGCCACATGGCTGGCCATCATCAGATCGCTCAGCGCACGGCCCACCTTCGCGGGATCGATCACAAGACAAGTCTCCCCTCAACCTCCACCGCTCGGCGACCTAGCGGAACGACAGCAGACCTACCGTCTACCCCCGACCGTGGAACTCTGGCATCTGCTGGCGCATCGCGGATCGCATCGGTGCCCGGCCCCGCACGCCGACTGCTGAAGGACTCCGCCAACCGGCCCGGCGCTGCCGACGTTGCATCCTGGCGCGCTTGGTCACCAGCCGGTGAGGAACTCCAGCAGGTGGAGTTCTACCGTGCGGAGGTCGTCGGCCAGGTCATTCCAGATACGGGGCAGATCGTAGGCCCGGCCCACCCAACGGAAGTCGGCTCCCCACAAGGCGAGCACCGGGCAGGTCAGGCGAGTGCCGGCGTCCTCCGCGTCCTGGGCGAGATCCTGCGGGGCGGCCCGGTAGTCGTTGCACGCCCCCATCACAGCTCCGGGCTGGCGGTAGGCACGGACGTATTCGTCGAGGTCGGCGGGCGTCATCAGCTGAGGGTTGGACGACCGGGCGGTGAAGAAATGCCGCAGCCAGATGTCCTCCCGGCCGGTGATCAGGGCCTCGGGCAGGCCCGGCACCTGGTTGAACAAAAACCACCACTGGCCGGCCGCCAGCGGCCCGTCCATGGCGTTACTGTAATCGGCCAGGCGGGGCGCCGTGCGCCACGCGTTCGGTCGGCCTCCGAGGTACTGCCGTGAGCGGTGCCGGGCCGGCTGCGGCTCCGGGGAATGGGTACAGCACCGCGCGCATCTTGGCGCGGACACGGGCCGCGCGCTGCGCGTCGTCATCAGTCATGTGACCAGCAGACCTGTGCTGGCCTGTGGACAGAGACTCGCGACTGTGCGGTCTCCCTCGCCTGTTGAAGGGTGTTGTGACGACGCAGAACAGTTGGCAAATCAGCACGCTTGTTGGCAAACGACGCCAATGTTGCCCACGGGGCCCGCCCCGACTGCTGCGGGAGAGCGGAGCGGGCCGAGAAGGTAATGGGCAGGCGGATCAGAAGGTGAGCATCACCTTGGTGGCGCGGCGCTCGTCCATCGCCTTGTAGCCCTCCGGGGCCTGCTCCAGCGGCAGTGTGAGGTCGAAGACCTTCCCGGGGGCGATCTTGCGGTCCCAGATCAGCTGGATCAGGTCCGGCAGGAACCGGCGCACCGGGGCCGGGCCGCCCAGGGTGTGGATACCGGCGAAGAACAGGTCGATGCCGGGGATGGACACGTCGTAGTTCACACCCACGTAGCCCAGGTGCCCGCCACCGCGGGTGGCGCCGACGGCCTGCATGAAGGACTCCTGGGTGCCGACCGCCTCGACCACCGAGTGCGCACCGAGCCCGTTTGTCAGCTCCTTGATCTTCACGACGCCCTCGTCGCCGCGCTCCTCGACGATGTCCGTGGCGCCGTAGTAGCGAGCCAGCTTCTGCCGCTCAGGGTGACGGGACATGGCGATGATGCGCTCCGCGCCCAGCTCCTTGGCGGCCAGGACAGCCATCAGACCGACCGCGCCGTCACCGACGACCGCGACGGTCTTGCCGGGCCCGGCCTGCGCCGCGACGGCGGCGAACCAGCCCGTGCCGAGCACGTCGGAGGCCGCCAGCAGCGAAGGGATCAGCTCGGGATCGGGCTGCCCCGGCGTGGCCACGAGGGTGCCGTCCGCGTGCGGAATGCGGGCCTTCTCGGCCTGGGTGCCGATCGTCTGAGAGACGAACTCGGCGTGCACGCACTTGGACTGGAAGCCAGCCTGGCAGATCTCGCAGGTGTTGTCGGAGATGACGAACGACCCGACGACGAAGTCGCCGACCTTGACGTTCTTAACCGCGGAGCCGACTTCCTCCACGACGCCCACGTACTCGTGGCCCATGACCTGGTGATCGGCTGGCTCGATGCCGCGGTACGGCCACAGGTCCGAGCCGCAGATGCAGGTCGCCGTCAGCTTCACGATCGCGTCGGTCGGCTCGGTGATCTTCGGATCCTCGCGCTCCTCCACCCGGACGTCGCCGGCGGTGTACATCACTACTCCACGCATCGTGGGGCTCCTTTGCTCTGTCTTGCTGGCGCCCGAGGCGCCGGTTTGTGTTCAGGAAGACACGGCAGTGCCGCGGCTTCCTCGATTTGAAGGGCTCACACCGTCGAGCCCACTGGAAGCGGCCTGGCTGTCCGGCCCCCGGCTCGGCGTCACTGCTGCCGGGGCGGCTTGGCTGTACGCCGCCGCCAAGTGGTGGCGCTGGGTCAGCGCCATGGTGATTGTGGGGATCAGCGTGAGAGCGGCGATCACGGTGCCGACGGCGGCCGGACCGGTGGCTCCCAAGGGGGAATCGAGGGCAAGGCCGGCGATCCATGAGCCGATGGCCGTGCCGAGATTGAACGCCTAGACGGTCAGGGCAGAGCCCAGAGTCGGAGCCCGGCCGGCAAAGCGGACACCCAGGGAGATCAGCACCGGGTTGGCGCCGAGACCGAACAGCCCCAGCAGGGCGACCAGCACCATCGTGGGCCCGGCATACCCGGACAGCAGACAGATCGCCAGCAGCAGGACCGTCGTCACCGCAGGTGCCACGATCGTCGTCATGCACGGACGGCGGTCCCCGAGACGGCCTCCCACCAGGAAACCTGCCAGGGCGCCGACACCGAAACCGACCAGAACCAGCGGCACCCGACCGGCAGCCAGATCAGCCCGGTCGGTCAGCAGCGGCGAGACATACGTGTACGTCGACAGCACGCCACCGGCGGTGGTCGCGCAGGCCGCCAGAGCCAGCCACAGGCGCCCCGACCGCACAGCGGACAGCTCGGAACGGACTGAGACCGCCTGGTCGCCGCCGATGTCGCGCGGAACCTGGCGGGCGATGAGCACCATGGCGGCGGTTCCCAGGACGGCGAGTCTCACGCCCGCGGCCGCGGCCCATCGGTTTCCTGGCGACCGCTCGCAGACGGACAGGTGACCTCCCAGGCCGCCTCGATCATCCGGAAGATCTCCTCCACCGCGGCCTGCGGGTCGGCCGCCTCGCGGGCCAGCGAATAGGCGTCGATCACGAACCTCGCGATCGTGCGGCAGGCCGTCGTGCTCTGTGGCAGGCCGAGGTCGGCGGCGATGGCCGTCGCCAACGACTCGGCATGGCGCAGCTGCATCGACTCCTCGTACTCCCGCAGTGCGGGCGACGCGTCGATCATGCGCCGGATCGGAGCGGCGCCGTCGCCCGTGCAGTGCCGTACCAGGGCGTGGATCTCGCGGCGTAGCGCGGGGATGAGTGGCTCGTGCGGTGCCCGGCCGGTGGCCGCCTGGGTGAGGCGTTGCCCGAAGTCCTGGTCCTGCTCGAACACCAGGGCCTCTTTCGAGGCGAAGTGGGAGAAGAGCGTGGTGACCGCCACGTCGGCCTCGGCGGCCACGTCCCGGATGCCCACCGCGTCGTACCCGCGTTCCAGGAAGAGCCGCAGGGCGGTGTCAGCGATTTTCTGGCGGGTCGCGGCCTTCTTGCGCTCACGGCGTCCGGTCGTCTGCACGGTCACACCCTGATGCTACCAGATGCAAAGTAGTAACAGATATTAAATCCTAACCGTTAGTGTTATCGTGGACCGCATGAAGAAGGTGAGCTTCGCCGAGTTCGGCGGTCCGGACGTTCTGCAACTCATAGACGCCGAGGAGCCCCACGCGGGCCCCGGCCAGGTGCGCATCGCTGTGCGGGCGGCGGGCCTGAACCCCGTCGACTGGAGGATCCGCGAAGGCCAGGTCCTGGGGGCCCATCCGATCGAGCTGCCCGCCGGGGTCGGACTGGACGCCGCCGGGGTGGTGGACGAGATGGGCGAGGGTGTCGAAGGGGTCGAGGTCGGCGACCGCGTGTTCGGTGAAGGATCGAGCACGTATGCCGAGTTCGCTGTGCTGTCGGCCTGGGCCCGTATGCCCGAGGGGCTGACGTTCGAAGAGGCGGCCGGGTACCCCTCCGTGGTCGAGACCGCGTTGCGCATTCTCCGCGAGGTCGGTGTGCGGCTCGGGCAGACGCTGCTGGTCAGCGGGGCGTCCGGTGGAGTTGGATCGGCGGTGCTGCAGATCGCCCGCGACCGCGGCATCACGGTGATCGGTACGGCCGGGGCCGCGAACCAGGACTACCTGCGCAGCCTGGGGGCCCTCGCCACGACGTACGGCAAGGGCTGGGTCGAGCGGGTGCGGCAGCTCGGCCGTGTCGACGCGGCCCTCGACCTGGCCGGCTCGGGCGTGATCCGTGAGCTCGTCGAGCTGACCGGGGATCCGCGGAAGGTGATCTCCATCGCCGATCTTGGTGCGTCGGAGCTCGGTGTCCGGTTCTCCGGCGTGGCCGGGAGCATGCCGGACGCGCTCGCCGAAGCCGCCGGCCTCATCTCGCGGGGCAAGCTCCACATCCCGGTTGAGAAGTCGTACACGCTCGCCGAGGCCGCAGCGGCCCACATCGACAGCCAGGCCGGTCACACGCGCGGGCGCCGGGTCCTGGTCATCTGAGCCGCTTCCGGCGCAGTCACACGGCCCGGCAAGTCGAATTCCTTGCAGCGATTTCGTCGGGGCCCACTCGGCAGGCGCGCCTCCCACAGGGAGCCCCATGCCGCCCGTGAGATTCAGACACGAGCATTGAGAACCTACAAGGCGGCATCACGTCTGCGCCATATCGACGAAGCGTGAGTAGTGGCCCTGGAAGGCGACGGTGATGGTGGCGGTTGGGCCGTCGCGGTGCTTCGCCACGATCAGGTCTGCTTCGCCGGCGCGGGGGAGTCTTTCTCGTAGGCGTCTTCACGATCCGCCCGCCCGCTGACCAGCGTCAAGAGGTTGGCAGGTGTCGCTGGACAGGTCCCGGCTCGCGGCCGCCAGGCGGGCCGTGGCAGTCAGTCGAGGTCGGTGGTTTCGGACGCGGCGCGGGGCCGGTTGCGGGTCAACTTCTTGAGGTCGTCGACGCGGTAGAGGAGTTCGGCGCCGCGCTTGTCGACCGAGCCGGGGAACGTGGGGTCGTTGGCGCGGGCGTAGCGCAGCGGGGCGAGGGTGTACGGCAGGTGGTGTTCGGCGGCCTCGCGCAGCCCCACCGCCTGGTCGTCGTCCACCGGGACCGTGGGCGAAGTCGCCGGGGTGGTGTTGGCCGGGGTCGGGGTGAGGCTCGAGGCGTCGGGCTAGCAAGTCGCGGTCGGTGGCCGGGGCCGGATCGGGCGCGGCCGTGACCGCCGTGGTGCTCCAGGCGTCGGTGAGGAAGTCAGCGGGCGCGGCGGGCTGCGCGACGGACGTGGGCGGCTTCTGCAACTGCACCGGACCGGGCTGCGTCGCGACGGCTGCACGTTTCGGGCCGTCGGTGGCCGTCTTGCCGGTGGTGGCCCACTCGCGGGCTTCGGTCGCGGTGAAGAACAGCACCTGGGTCTCATGGGCGGAGCCGCCGATGACGACCTGGGCGCGGCCGTGGTGCTTGGTGCACTTCGGCGCCGGGTGGACCTCGGGGGCGAGCATGCGCCAGGCGTTGACGCTGTAGCGGGCGAGGATGCGGGTGGCGAACTGCTCGCGGACCTCCGGGCCTCCCCGGGCGCGGATGGTGGCGGACTGGGCGACCAGGAGCACGTGCATGCGCAGCTGGCGGCCCATGTAGAGGATCTCGTTGAGCGCGTCGGCGGCCGGGGAGACCTTCGGGTCGCCGGACTCGCGGATCTTCTCCCAGTAGCGGGCCGGCTGCTTCATCGTGGCGTTGATCTCTTCGAGGAGGATCAGCACCCGTGGGCCGATGGCTTTCGGGTCGGCGTGGATGCCGAGTTCGTCGGCGATCCGGGCCCGCAGTCGGCCTAGGCTAGGGCCACGTGACCCCCGACCGGAGCGGCGGCAAGCATCGCGGACGTCAGGTCAGGGAAGGATCGAGTTCTGTCCCGTTGGCTAGGGTTGGCTCCGACCCGGGCTCACGCGCCTGTGTCCGCCACATCACGCCGCTGAAGGGAAGAATTCGAGCCCTTCTCACCAGCGTTTCGTTGTGAGGGTGGAACTGCCGGTGTAGCGTCTGAGCCAGCTGTCATGGTTCCGAAGTACCGGTCGCCCGTGAGCGTGTGCACGGGTGATTTTTCTGTTCAGTGTCTCTGAGGGCCAGGGCGATCACCTCCGGTTCCCGCACGGTGCGGGAACCGACTTCGAATCCCCTCGGAGGGAAAAATGGCCAGCGGAACCGTCAAGTGGTTCAACTCGGAAAAGGGCTTCGGCTTCATCGAGCAGGACGGCGGAGGCCCCGACGTCTTCGCCCACTACTCCAACATCGCCAGCTCCGGCTTCCGTGAGCTCCAGGAAGGCCAGAAGGTGAACTTCGACGTCACCCAGGGCCAGAAGGGCCCCCAGGCGGAGAACATCACCCCCGCCTGAGCTCGCACCTGCACGGCACCCGCCCCGCATCGCTCGCTGGGCGGGTGCCGGGCGTTCTGGAGTTGGTCAAGGTCCGCCGGGGCGGCTCACAGGAGGGGCGCCCCCTCACCTGCGGGGAGCCTCGAACACACTGGATGAAGATCCTCACCTCTCCCGACACCGTCACCGCCTACGAGCAGAAGCACCGCGGCCGAGCGGGCACCGTTCGGCGGCCGGCTGCGAAGAGTGCTGCACTGGCGCGACCACGACGGTGTCGTGGGCCAGACGCCGCCGGGCGAGGCAACGGTCGCCGAGCGGATGGGTACTTCACGGAAGGGCCAGGGGCCAGAACCGTTGTGGCTATGGCTGAACGAGTCCGGCTGCCGTTTGGTCCGACCCCCTGCCATCCCTGAACTGTGGAGTGCAGCCACTCCTCGGGTGATAAGACCGACCCTGTGGTACTCGGCGAGCACGTCGCGGTGGGCGCGTTCGTACGCGCGGAACCGTTCCTAAAGACTGAGCGGGAGTGAGTCCTGGTGCCAGGACTCGTGCTCAGCCGCGTGCCCCGAACGGTTGTGGGCGCGCTGGTCCCCCGCTTTCGCTCCGCATCCGGCGCCGTCGGATCGTGTCCGTGGTCCGGGAATGCGGGGGCGGGTTCCCTCACGCCCCGGAACCTCCGGTCGGGCCTGGACGGTCCGATGCCCCACCGCATCACGCCGGTGTGGTGGGGGCGGTGTCGTCCGTCGCCGGATCGGGTGTCCCAGGGCGCGCCGTCCGATCGCCACGGCGGCAGCCTCGTGGCGCGTGGTGGTGCGGGTTGTGGTGGTCAGGGGCCGTTGCCAGTGCTGGGCGCCCCAGCGGCTGGTGTAGGCAGGATCGACGGCGACCAAGGGGATGCCGAGTTCGGCGGCCATGGACACCAGCCTGGCGCGCAGCCTGGCCGTGGGCAGGCCGGAGATGAGTCGGCGGAAGTGTTTGCGCCGCCCGTGCTTCTCCCGGGTCTTGTCCGCCTGGAAGTCCAAATCCTCGATCGCCAGTGCCAGGTGGTGGCGTTCGGCCCAGTGCAGCAGGCGGACGAGGGCGTGCCGGACCTGGGCGTCCCGGTGCGGTGCGCTGCCGGTCAGGTCGTAGTCGAACCTGCGCGGTTCGCCGACCGGGTTGCCGTGGGCGTCCAGGCGCCAGGCGGCCAGGTGGTCGGCGTTCATGTCCACACCGGCCAGCCCCGCGGCCAGGGCGGCTTCCAGCGGCACCGTCTGCACGGGAGGGTTCTGCCAGGAGGCGGTCAGGTACCAGCGGTCACGGCCGACGTCGTAGTGGATGCGGTAGGCAACGGCCTGGTTGGCGGTGATCCGGTCGGCCCACTGCTCGCCCCGGTGCCGGAAGCCGACCCGGCAGGCGAGCACGTACCGGCCGTGCGGCGCGTTCGCCAGCGCGGCCAGCGGCGCGGGAAGCTTGATGCTCACCTCACCGTCCGGACTGACCCGGATCGTCTCGTTCCCGTACCGCTTCCCCGACTCACCGTCGGCTTGGAGGAACCAGCGCTCGGCCTCCCACTGGCACCGCCATGCGGCCTCGCTCAGCTGGGCGGCCTCGAGGTTGTGCCGGGCACGCAGCAGCTTCTTACCGCCGCGCACCACCCGTACGCGTCCGGCCTCCCACTGGGCGCGTGCCTGTTCCAGCCGGTCTTCGAGCAGGTGCAGGCGCCGGGACTTGGCGAACCACTCCCGCTTCGAGCGGTAACCGCCCGGCCGGCCCTTGGAGCCCTTCGCGCCGATCGGCAGCGCAAGCCGGTGCGCGATCGTGTCCACGCCTGCCCGGAGGCTGTGGATGTGGGCGAGCTGACCGCGCCTAGCCAGCGCCCACTGATCATGCGTGGCCTTGGTGATGCTGCCCGCCCAGCGCGAGGAGGACGCCCCGGTCAGAGCACGCTTGCGCCCCGCCCACCGATCACTGTCATGATCGAGCCCGGCCGCGCAACGGGCCTTCAGGTCGCGGCAGGCCAGGGAGCCGAGCAGGTCACCCACCAGGCGCAGGACCTTCTCATCCTGCCCGGTCAGCCCCTTGAGGCTGCCACGGATCGCCACCCCGGACGGGCCCGGCACCACGAACGAAGCCGCCACCACACGCAACCCGCCCATCGCCCCACCTCCCGCCCGATGCCGAAGAACCCGTCACCACGCCCAACGAACACCTCGCGCGAAGGTCACGCATTCGATGCAAGAACTCCCGTTCCCCACTCAGGCGCACACGCACGATGTGACCGAGACGCTCACTCATACACACCAGAATGCGCCCACGCACTGTCACTCTGCAGCAGTTCCCAAGCCTCACCGTAGGCCCTGTCGCGAGCCAAGTGCCGCACGGTGACGGCGAGTTGCAGCCGGAACCGGCCCTGCGGGTGCGCACCGGCCAGCCCAGCAGGTGCTCGGCGTGGGCGAGCCGGTCCTGGAGCGTGGAGTGGTGCACGCCGGCCTCGGCGGCGGCCGCCCGCAGGCTCGCCGTCGAGGCCGGCGTGCAGCGTGCGCAGCATCCAGGGCGCGTCCGCCGCGGCGGCCTCGACGGCCCGCGCATCGGGCGGCGGCTCGGCACCCGGCCCGACCAGCTCGGCGAGCAGCGCGACATCACCCAGCTCCTCGGCCCACACGGCACGCCGCCCCGGCTCCCGCGCGCTGGTGAACCGCAGGGCGGTACGGGCGGCGGCCCAGGAACGCGGGAGCTCCAGCACGGGCACGGCGGGGCCGACGCCCACCCGCCTGGCGGGCGGGACGACGCCGGCCTCCCGCGGCACGATCCGGGGCGGCCCGTCGGCCGGCGCGACGACGCGGCCCGTGCGCCCGGGCGCACGGTGTCCAGGCCGAGGCGGCGGGCCGCGTGCAGCCGTACCTGCTCGCTGGCACCGGCGTCCAGGACCGTCTCCACCAGCGCTGGATCGTCGACCCGCGCAGCGGGGGCACGCCCCCGGGTACGGTCCAGCACCGCCCGCATGGCCGCCGCGACCCGCTCCAGCACCACCGCGTCCACGACGCTCGGCTCGGCCGCCACCCGCTCCAGCCACAGCGCCGGCGGCCCGCCCGGCTCCAGCGGCGCGCACGGCCAGCGCGGATCCGGGGCCCCGGCACCTCCGCACGCCGCCCGTCGGGCTCCACCCGCAGCCCGACACGCTCCTCGTCAACCAGCCGCGCGGCACACCCGGCCAGCACGGCGGCACCCCGCACCAGCGCCTCCAGCCCGGCCCGGCTCTCGGCCAGCCGGTCGAAGTAGGCGATGACCCGAACAGTGGCCCCGGCATCCGGATCCAGCGCGGCCAGACGCCCGGCCAGTTCTTTCATTCCCACATGGTGCGGCATCTCGCCGGGGTTGGTCAGCCCCCCGGTTCCGCCCTGGTCACCCGCAGGTCCTGCCCGTTGGCGACACCGAAGGAGACGTACGGCCTCCCGGCCTTCAGCGTGCCGCCCCTCCCAGTAGGCACGCCAGGTGGAACCCGTGACGGGAACGTCGACCCACCGGAAACCGGAGTCGCCAGGATCGGCTCCGACGGCCCGGCGAGCGACACGCCGCTCCTTGGCCGTGGCCGACCGCCACGACCACCCAGCTCCCCGAAGTGTTGCTCCACCTTCTCCCAGGCGGCAGGTCCGCCTAGATCTCCACCAACACGGTCACCAGACAGTCGGGACCGGCAGGACCCATCAACGACTTTTCCCTCCCCTTCGATCGGCCGGGGAAGACCGTATGCGGACATCACGTGTCTTCGGATCCCGCCGACGGCCCAGCTCCGTGGGTATTACAGTTACCCGTGTGTGACACGTCACATCGTGGGGCGTGGCAAGCAGTTGCGGTGGGGATTCCGTGGGGGGATTCATGCAGGAAATGTCCAAGGGGTCGAACGTATCGCTGTCGGCTCTGAGCGAGCATGTCGGTTCGGTGATCGTCAGCCTGGGCTGGGCCAGCCCGAGCGGTGAGGGTGACGCCGATGTGTCCGTCCTGTTGCTGAGCGACGACGGCAAGGTTCGCGGCGACGGCGACTTCTACTTCTACAACAACCCGGTCGCGGCCGACGGAAGCGTGCAACTGCTGGGCAAGACGCCCACGCAGGACGGCGACGAGGACCGGCTCGGTTTCGACCTGACAGCGCTTCCGGACGACGTGCGGCGGATCGTCATCGCTGCCAGCCGTTATGGCGGGGCCCGTTTCAAGGAATTGGAAGACCTCACCGTGACCTTGTCGGACGCGGTCGGCGATCCTCTCCTGAGGTTCGCGATCGACGACGCCGACACGGTGAGCGCGGTCATCTTCGGCGAGTTGTACCGGCGGTCGGACGAGTGGAAGTTCCGTGCCGTGGGTCAGGGTTACGACACCGGTCTGGTCGGTCTGGCGACGGACTTCGGCGTCGACATCGACGACGACGCGGCGGCTGACACGCTCGAGGCCATGGCCGGCGGAGAGCAGACCGACGTCGGGCACGAGCCCCCGGCGATCGAGGCGCAGGCGCCGCCGCTGGACGCCGTACCGGCGCCCCGCCCGCCCGGCGACGCGACCGTGCCGGGCAAACCGGTGGCCCGGCCTCGTACGTCACGCAAGAAGGTCGTCCTGCCCAGGACGAGCCGGAGGTCCCTGGCGGAGAACGAGTCCTGGAGGCAGGCCCGGCTCTTTCCCGTCTCGGCTCTCAAGAGCGACCGGGACCGCGAGACGCGTGCCACCTCGGTCCTGCTGTCCGTGATGGCGCAGGTGCCGGAGTTCGGCAGGCGCCTGACCGCCGCGTTCGGCGCACCGGCAGGCCGTATGGAGACGTTCACCGAGGTTTCCCTGCCGCACGGCGACTCCCCGCGACGCCCCGACGGGATCATCCGCGTCGAGCGGGCCGGCAAGCTGTGGACGGCGCTGGTCGAAACGAAGACCAACGGCAACGCGCTCAGGGCCGAACAGGTGCAGGCGTACATGGACATCGCCGCGCGCCGCGGCTACGAGGCAGTGATCACACTGTCCAACGACGTCGCCCTGGAGGGCACCCCGCTCGTCGATGTCAAGACCGACGGCAGGCGCAAGCACAAGGTGGCGCTCAGACATCTGTCCTGGGCCGAAGTCACCCACCAGGCCCAACTGCTGATCCGGCACGAGGGCGTCGGCAACGCGGCACACGCCTGGCTGCTGCGGGAACTGCTGCACTACCTCCAGCATGAGAACTCCGGCTGCCACGGCTTCCAGAACATGGGTCCGGCCTGGGTACCCGTACGCAACGGCATCGACGACGAGACCCTCTGCCAGGGCGACCCGCGCGCCCTCGAGGTGGTCGAGAGCTGGGAGCGGCTCATTCGGCAGGTCTGTCTTGGACTGGGCGGCGAACTCGGCCAGAAGGTGCTGCCCGTCCAGCGCGCCCGGCGCGGCGCGGACCCGCGTGAGCGCCGCAGCTGCCTCGCCGACCAGCTCTGCCTCCAGGGCAGACTCGAGGCGGAGCTGCGCATCGAGGGCACTCCTGGCGTGCTCGCGGTCGCCGCGGATCTGCGTACCGGCAAGTTGCGCACCTCCGTCGAGATCCCGGCGCCCGAGCAGGGGTACCCCCTGACCTGGGTCAAGCGGCTCGTTCGGCGACTGGCCGAGGCTCCCGCCGACCTCCACATCGAGACGCTGGTGGAGGGGGCGGCAGCCGGCCCGCGCGGCACGCTCGAGCGGCTCCGCCCCGAACCCGCCGACCTGCTGCCGAAGGGCGACGGCGTCCGGATCACCGGGTTCCGCCTCTCCCTGTTCAAGGGGATGGGCAGCGGTCGCGGCAACGCCGAGACGGGGTTCATCCGAAGCGTCGACGACGCCGTTCATCGCTTCCACCTGACGGTGGTGTCGCACCTGGACGGCCCGGCCACCCGACGCACATCGCCGGGGGAACGCACGGCGGCGCGATGAGCGTGCCGGGTCATCCCAGGAGTCTGCGCAGCCACTCCAGCTGTGCCGCCCGGGCCGCCTGGGACAGGGCCGCCTGGGGGGCGAAGCCGTCGAAGCCGTGGAAACCGCCGGGCCAGACGTGGAGTTCGGCGGTGCCGCCGCACTGCCAGATCCGGGAGGCGTAGGCGACGACCTCGTCGCGGAAGGTCTCCGCGGAGCCGACGTCGAGGAAGGCCGGCGGGAGGCCGGAGAGGTCGGCGGCGCGGGCGGGGGCGGCGTACGGGGACACGTCGGGGCCGCCCCGGCTCGCGCCGAGGAGGGCACCCCAGCCGGTCTCGTTGGCGGTGCGGTCCCATATGCCGAGGCCCGCCATCTGGTGACTGGAGAAGGTGTCGTTGCGGTCGTCGAGCATCGGGCACAGCAGCATCTGCCCGAGGGGCCTCGGGCCCCGGCGGTCGCGGAGCAGCAGGGCCAGCGCCGCGGTGAGGCCGCCGCCCGCGCTGGCCCCGGCGAGCACGATCCGCTCAGGGTCGCCGCCGAGCTCCTTGGCGTGCTCCGCCGTCCACAGCAGGCCCGCGAGGACGTCGTCGACCGGCGCCGGGTGAGGGTGTTCCGGGGCGAGCCGGTATTCGACGGAGACCACCACCGCGCCCAGTTCCCGTGCCCACTCCAGCGGGCCGTCCACGCCGCCCCGGTTGTTGCCGAGGATCATGCCGCCCCCGTGGACGTGGTAGATCACCGGCAGCGGGCCGGTGCCCGCCGGGGCGGCCGGGCGGCAGATCAGCAGGGAGACGCCGGGAGCGCCCTCGGGGCCCGGGACCGTGCGGTCCGCCACGTCGAACACCCCGCCCAGGGTGAGGTCGAGATCCGCGAGCAGGTCGATCCCCGGCCCCTGCCGGGCGGTGCCGATCTCCTCCGGGGTGAGCCCCGGCGAGATCGCGTCCTTGATCGTTTCCAGGGCGGCGGCGAGTTCCGGGTCGAACGGGGGCGGGGCCGACGTCATGGCTTCTCCTCACACGGGGTGCTGCGGCGGGTACGGCCATCATCGGCGCGCCGCCGCCCGCCAGGAGGCCGCCGTACGGCGGAAATGCCCGCCGTACGGCGGGTGGCCCGATCGGCGTCCCGCCCCGCCCACCAGGCTTGACTTCGAGAGTGCTCGAAGTCCTAGCGTCGCACTCGTCGATCGAGGACCGGGTGGAACGGAGACGGACATGCGGGTGGGCGTACACATCAACCGGTTCGACCACTCCGGGGGCGTCCCCGCGCTCGGCGCCGAACTGGCCGCCGCGGGAGCCGCGGCCGAGGCGGCGGGCGTCAGCTGGCTGTCGGTGATGGACCACTACTTCCAGATGGAGTTCAACGGCGGCGCCGAGGACCCGATGCTGGAGGCCTACACGACCCTCGGCTACCTCGCCGGGCACACCTCGACCGTGCGGCTCGGCGCGCTGGTCACCGGGGTGACGTACCGGCACCCCGGCCTCCTCGCCAAGATCGCCACCACGCTCGACGTGCTCTCCGGGGGCCGGGCCACGCTGGGGATCGGCGCGGCCTGGTACGACCGCGAGCACCAGGGGCTCGGCGTGCCCTACCCGCCGCTAGCGGAGCGGTTCGAGCGGCTGGAGGAGACCCTGCGGATCTGTCTCCAGATGTGGGATCCGGACGCCGACGGCCCCTTCGAGGGACGGCACTACCGGCTCGCCGAGACGCTGTGCGTGCCCGCGCCGGTGAGCGCTCCGCACCCGGAGATCATGATCGGCGGCGGGGGAGAGAAGAAGACGCTGCGCCTGGTCGCTCGCTACGCGGACGCCTGCAACCTGATCCCCGCGTCACCGGAGGAACTCCGGCACAAGCTCGATGTCCTGCGCGGCCACTGCGACAGCGTCGGACGCGACTACGACGCCATCCGCAAGACCATCGCCTACACCGGCGAGCCGGCCACCACCGGCGACCTCGACGCCTTCACACGGGACATCGAGGGCTACACGAAGCTGGGCGTCGACACGGTGATCCTGGCCCCGCGCCTCGGCGAGACGGCCGCGTGGATCGAACGGTTCGCCGCACCGGCCGTCGAGCGGCTGGCCGGGCTCGGCTGACACGGCGAAGGGGCCGGAGCGGACGTGGCGAAGGGGCCGGAGCCCGACGGGCTTCGGCCCCTTCAGGGTGTGGTGGCCGGGATCAGGCGGCCACGCCCACGTTGCCGTGCAGGCGCGCGACGACCTCGGTCAGCTGGGCGGCGACCTCGACGTCGTCGGCCGGGTGGGTCTCGGCGAAGCGGGTCACGGAGCCCGGGATGGAGAGCTTGATGTCCTCGATCACCTTGCCGCCGGCTATGCCCACGGCCTTGCGGGCCTCGTCCTGGGCCCACACGCCGCCGTACTGGCCGAAGGCGGTGCCGATCACGGCGACGGGCTTTCCGGCGAAGGCACCGGCGCCGTACGGACGGGACAGCCAGTCGATGGCGTTCTTCAGGACGGCCGGGATGGTGCCGTTGTACTCGGGGGAGAAGAGCAGGAACGCGTCGGCGGCCTGGGCGGCCTCGCGCAGCTTGGCGGCGGCGGCCGGGACGCTGCCCGCGACGTCGATGTCCTCGTTGTAGAAGGGGATGTCGGCCAGGCCCTCGAACAGGTCGACCTCGGCACCCTCCGGAGCGAGCTTGACGGCCGCCTCGGCGAGCTGACGGTTGTGCGAACCGGCGCGGAGGCTGCCGACGAGCGCAAGGATGCGAACAGACATGGGGGTTCTCCAAGGGGGCTGAAACATCGTTGTAACGATCCGGACCGGGGTCCGGTTAGCTTTCTAGCACCCTAACCGGACCGCGGTCCAGTTTTGTTCCTGGTGCTTTACGCTGTCTTCATGTCCAGCGCCCTGCCGCCCTTCCCGAAGTCCGAGGAGCCCGTCGACACGCCACAGTTGCTGGAGGTCGGCCCGGCCCCCGACGAGCCGTGCCTGCGCGCCGATGCCGCCCGCAACCGCGCCAAGCTGCTTCAGGCCGCGGCCAGGCTGATCGCGGAGCACGGGGTCTCCGGGGTCACGATGGAGGCGGTGGCCGCGGCGGCCCAGGTGGGCAAGGGGACCGTCTTCCGCCGGTTCGGCGACCGCACCGGGCTGCTGATGGCGCTGCTCGACCACTCGGACAAGGAGTTGCAGGCCGACTTCCTCGGCGGGCCGCCGCCGCTGGGCCCCGGGGCGCCGCCCCTGGATCGGCTGAGGGCGTTCGGCGTGGCGGTGCTGTACCGCTCGGCCGAGCGGCTGGATCTCCAGCTGGCCGCGCAGTCGGAGCCGACCCGCAGGTTCTCCCACCCCGCGTTCCGGGCCCTGCGTACGCACGTCACGGTGCTGCTGCGGCAGATCCTGCCGGACGCCGACTGCGAGTTGCTCTCGCTGACGCTGATGGCGTATCTCGACCCCGCCCTGATCAGCCATCTGACCCGGCAGTGCGGGATGCCGATGGAGCGGCTGGAGGCCGGCTGGATGGACCTGGTCGCCCGTGTGACGGGTACGCAGCCGCCGTGCTGAGACCGGCTCAGCGCCAGGCGGTGAACGCGTCCACCAGGCCCTGCGGTGCGTCCGAGCGGAACAGCAGCAGGCCGTTGTCGGCCGACTCCGCCGCGGAGGCCTCGCTGCGGGGGAACATCTTCTCCTCGTACGCGGCCAGCGCGGACTCCGTGTCGCCCGGGTGGGCGGCCAGCGCCAGGCCCAGTTCGGCCCCGTCGAGCATGGCCAGGTTGGCGCCCTCGCCGGCGAACGGCGACATCAGGTGGGCCGCGTCACCGAGCAGCGTGACACCGGGGACCCGCTCCCAGCGGTGGCCGACCGGCAGGGCGTGGATCCGCCGGGGCACCAGCGGACCGTCGGCGTCCGCGATCAGTGCCCGCAAGCTCTTGTCCCAGTCGCTGAAGTGCTCCAGCACCGCCCGCTTGGCGGCCTCGGTGCCGGCGAAGTCGATCCCGTCCAGCCACTCCTCGGGCGCTTCGAGCGCGACGTAGACGTGCAGGCTGCCGTCGGTCTCGCGGTGGGCGAGGAGGCCCCGCCCCGCGCCGAGCGCGAACAGCATCCCGCCGCCGACCACGTCGGCGCTCACCGGATGACGTACGTCAGCGTCCGGCAGGTCCGCTTCGACGAACGACACCCCGGTGTACGCGGGCCGGGCGTCCGAGACCAGTGGGCGCACCCGCGACCAGGCGCCGTCGGCACCGACCAGCAGATCGGTCGTGAAGGAGCCGCCGTCGGCGAGCGTCACCTCGTGCCGGCCGGCGCCGAGCGGACGGACGTCGGTGACCTTCGCGCCCCAGCGGATCGTGCCCTCGGGCAGTGAGCCGAGCAGCAGCCCGCGCAGCTCACCCCGGTCGATTTCCGGGCGCCCGCCGGTGCCGTCGTCGGGCGTCTCCATGCGGACGCGGGCGTCCTTGTCGAGGATCCGCATCGCCTCCCCGCCCTGGTGGACGAGGGTCAGGAACTCCTCGTGCAGACCGGCGGCGCGCAGCGCCTCCTGCCCGGAGTCGTCATGGATGTCGAGCATGCCGCCCTGCACGCGGGCTTCGGGGGAGTGATCGAGATCGTGGACGGCGGCTTCGATGCCGTGCACGTGCAGGACCCGGGCGAGGGTGAGCCCGCCGAGACCGGCGCCGACGACGGCTATGGGGTGGTGCGGGACGGACATGACGGCCTCCTGGGCTCATTCATTCGGGAACGGCGGTCATTCGGGCACGGCGGTCATTCGGGTACGGCGGTCCGCTCGATGCCGTTGATCAGCGTCTGGAAGGCCCACGACATACGGGCCCGGGGCGGCCCCGCCAGCAGCACGCCGACGGTCGCCGCGATGTGCGGATGGGTGCACGGGGATGCGTTGCGCAGGGCCCCGACCAGGGCGTCCCAGTCGTCCTGGTGGGTGGGCGAGGCATCCTGCTCGGAGTGCTCGGCGGCCTGCGCGGTGGCGAGCTGGAGCAGTATGTCCACGCCCCACGCCGCCTGGGCGGGCGGCACACCGCCCTCGTCGAGCAGCGCCAGCAATGTCTCGATCAGGTTCAGGTAGTTGGGGCCGCTCGGACGGGCCGTCAGCGCCGCCCGGGCGAGGCTCGGGTGTTCGAAGAGCATCATCGTGTACGCGGTGAGCACCTGCTCCAGACGGTCCCGCCAGGATCCCTCCCGAGGAGCGGGGCCGACCGTGCCGAGCAGCTCGTCCAGGACGGCGGCGTGGAGTTCGTCGGTGTTGCGGACGTAGACGTACAGCGATGCCGGGCCGGTGTCGAGCTCCTGCGCGAGGCGTCGCATGGTCACCTTGCGCAGACCTTCGGCACGCAGCAGTTCGACGGCGGCGGCCACGATGCCCTCCCGGCTCAGGGCGGGCTTGGCCGGACGTTCGCGGCGGCTGCGGGGGGAGTCGGGGCGCTCTGTCATGCCCTCACGGTAACGAACATGTTCGTCTCGAACAAGTTCGTAACGAACATGTTCGGCAGTTTATGCGAGCAGCCGACGTGGCCGCCCCCGGGTTCGTGCAACCGTGAACCACCTTCCCCCGCGCGCCCCCGGCCCCGGGCCTTCTGCCAAGATGCGGTACGTCATGGTGCAGATACCGAACTCGCCCTCGCCCGGGTCGCCCGCACCGCGCTCCGTTCCCACGAGCGCCGATGTGGCCCGCCTGGCAGGCGTCTCGCGCGCGACCGTCTCCTACGTCCTGAACAACACCAGTGCGGTACGGATCAGCGAGCCGACGCGCCGCCGCGTCCACCAGGCCGCGAAGGAACTCGGGTACGTGCCCCACGCGGCGGCCCGCAGTCTGCGCGCCGGACACAGCCGCATGGTGCTGATGCCCGCCCCGACCGTCCCCGTCGGCCCGCTCTACGGCCAGTTCATCAACGAACTCCAGTGGGCCCTCGGCCACTTGGACTACACCGTCGTGCAGTACGGCACCGTCGGCCTGCACGGCGACGAGGCCGCCCGGGCCTGGGCCGAACTGCGGCCGGTCGCCGTCCTGGTGCCCGGCGCCGGACTCGGTCCCGCGGGTGTCGCCGTGCTCAAGCGGGCCGGTGCCCGAGCCGTCGTCACCCTCGGCCCCGAGCGGATCGAGGGCGCGCACGCGCTGCTGATGGACCATGCCGGCGTCGGCCACTGCGCCGGCGCCCACCTCCACGCCCGCGGCCGGCGCCGCATCGGGGTCGTCGTCCCCGAGGAGCCCGGCCTCGAGGTCTTCTCCCGGCCCCGCCTGGAGGGCGTACGGCAGGCCCTGCGCGACACGGACGCCACGGTCACCGCGCTCCCGCTCGCCCACGACGAGCAAGCCGCCGCCCGACTGGCCGTGCGATGGCGGGAGTTGGACCTCGACGCGGTGTTCGCGTACAACGACGAGTACGCGATGCTGCTGATGCGCGCCCTCCAGGACGAGGGCGTGCGCATCCCCGAGGACACGGCGGTGATCGGGTCCGACGACCTGATGCTCGGCCGTCTGCTGCGCCCCCGGCTCAGCACGATCCACATCGAGCTGCCCTCCGGCCGCGACCTCGCCGAACTCGTCGACCGCGCGGTGCGCGAACCCGGCGCCGCACCCGAGACGCGCAAGGTGCTGGGTGCGTCGGTGGTCCAGCGGGACTCCAGCTGATCGCGCAGCTGAGCGTGCGACTGATCGCGCGACTGATCGCGCACTAGGATGTTGCGCGCTCAACCAAATGCCCACCGGCGATCGGAGAGCCGCCATGCCGTTGCTCGAACCCAGGACCTGGCAGTCCGTCAACTCCCGTGTACTGCGGGGAATCCAGCACACCGTGACCGAGCCCGCCACCGGCGACCCGCTCGGCACGGTAGTCCTCGCCGCCCCCGAGGACGTCGAGGCGGCCGCGCGGGCGGCCCGCACCGCACAGCGGGAGTGGGCCCGCGCTCCCCACTTCGTCCGCGCCCAAGTGCTGCGCAGGGCCGGTGACTTGTTCACCGAGCACGCCGAAGAACTGCGCGAGTGGATCGTCCGTGAGTCCGGTTCCATCCCCGGCAAGGCGGACTTCGAACTGCACGTCGCCGCCCAGGAGTGCTACGAGGCCGCCGCCCTCGCCTCCCGCCCCGCCGGACAGGTCCTGCCCAGCGAGGCCCCCCGGCTGTCGTACACCCGCCGGGTCCCGGCCGGCGTCGTCGGCGTGATCTCCCCCTTCAACGCCCCGCTGATCCTCTCCATACGCTCCGTCGCCCCGGCCCTCGCACTGGGCAACGCGGTCGTGCTGAAGCCGGATCCGCGCACCGCGGTCTGCGGCGGGCTCGCCCTCGCCGCCGTCCTCGCGGAGGCGGGGCTGCCGGAGGACCTGCTGCATGTGCTGCCCGGCGGGGCCGACGTCGGCGCCGCCCTGGTCGAGGACCCGCGGGTGCCGGTCATCTCCTTCACCGGATCCACCGCGGCGGGCCGCGCGGTCGGCGAGGCGGCCGGCCGCCACCTCAAGCGCGCGCACCTCGAACTCGGCGGCAACTCCGCACTGCTCGTGCTGGAGGACGCCGATCTCGACGCGGTGATCTCCACCGCCGCCTGGGGCTCGTTCTTCCACCAGGGGCAGATCTGCATGACGACCGGCCGCCACCTGGTGCACGCCTCCCTCTACGAGGAGTACGTCGAACGGCTCGCCGCCAAGGCCGACTCCCTGGCGGTCGGCGACCCGCACCGCGACCAGGTGCACCTCGGCCCGGTCATCGACGAGGGCCAGCTCGCCAAGATCCACGGCCTGGTCGGGGCGAGCACCGCGCGCGGCGCGAAGCTCGCCGCGGGCGGCACGCACGACCGGCTCTTCTACCGGCCGACGGTCCTCGCGGGCGTCGACGACGACAGTCCCGCCTACGCCCAAGAGGTGTTCGGCCCCGTCGCGCCCGTACGGTCGTTCCGTACCGCCGACGAGGCGGCCGCCCTCGCGGCGGACGGCCCGTACGGGCTCTCCCTGGGCATCGTCACCAGGGACGCGGCACGCGGCCTGGACCTTGCCGAGCGCATTCCCACCGGCATCGTCCACATCAACGACCAGACGGTGAACGACGAGGCCGTGGCGCCCTTCGGCGGGATCGCCGCGTCCGGCACCGGCGCCCGCTTCGGCGGCGAGGCCAACCTGGAGGCCTTCACCGAGGTGCGCTGGACGACGGTGCGCGGGGACGTGGCGACGTATCCGTTCTAGGCGACGTGCCCGGCCCGTGCCTTACTCGGCGGCGGCCTGTCCGTCGCCCTGTCCGTCGCCCTGCTGCGCGGCGATGCTCTTGCGGACCTCGTCCATGTCCAGCTTCCGGGCCTGCCCGATGACGTCCGTGAGGGCGGACTCGGGCAGCGCGCCGGGCTGGGCGAACACGGCGACCTGGTCACGGACGATCATCAGGGTCGGGATCGACTGGATACCGAAGGCCTGGGCCAGCTCCGGCTGGGCCTCGGTGTCCACCTTGCCGAACACCAGGTCCGGGTTCTCCTCGGCCGCCTTCTCGTACACGGGCGCGAACTGACGGCACGGCCCGCACCAGGAGGCCCAGAAATCGATCAGGACGAACTCGTTGTCCGTGACCGTCTGGTCGAAGTTCTCCTTGGTGAGCTCCACGGTGCTGCTCATGCGTCTACCTCTTCCTTGACATGGGGGCGCAAGCCGTGGGGAAAACACGGCCCGCTGAGTACATATTCCGGCCCCCTACCCGTGTGGCCACCGGGCACACCACCCACCAGACTGGGCCCATGACGGAAACGGAATCCATCGTTTACGACGTCGTCGTGCTCGGGGCCGGCCCGGTGGGGGAGAACGTCGCCGACCGCACCCGTGCGGCGGGTCTGACCACCGCGGTCGTCGAGAGCGAGCTGGTCGGCGGCGAGTGCTCCTACTGGGCGTGCATGCCCAGCAAGGCGCTGCTGCGGCCGGTCATCGCCCGAGCCGACGCCCGCCGCCTGCCCGGCCTGAGCCAGGCCGTCCAGGGACCCCTCGACACGGCCGCCGTGCTCGCCCGGCGGGACGAGTACACCTCGCACTGGAAGGACGACGGCCAGGTCGGCTGGCTGGACGGCATCGGCGCCGACCTCCACCGCGGCCACGGCAGGCTCGCCGGACCCCGCACGGTCACCGTGACCGGCCCCGACGGCCGCCTCACCACCCTCACCGCCCGGCAGGCCGTCGCCGTGTGCACCGGCACCCGTGCCGGGCTGCCGAACCTGCCCGGGCTCGCCGAGGTGCGGCCGTGGACCAGCCGGGAGGCCACCAGCGGGAAGTCCGCGCCGGGTCGGCTGATCGTGGTCGGCGGAGGTGTCGTGGCCACCGAGATGGCCACCGCCTGGCAGGCCCTCGGTTCGCAGGTCACCGTCCTGGTCCGGGGCAAGGGCCTGCTGTCCCGCATGGAGCCGTTCGCCGGCGAACTGGTCGCCGAGGGGCTCACGGAGATCGGCGCCGACGTCCGCACCGGCACGTCCGTGGAGTCGGTGACCCGGGAGAACGGCACCGTCGTGGCCGTCACCGGCTCGGGCGACCGCCTCGAGGCCGACGAGATCCTGTTCGCCACCGGCCGCGCCCCGCGCACCGACGACATCGGCCTCGACACCGTCGGCCTGGAACCCGGCTCCTGGCTGGACGTCGACGACAGCCTGCGCGTCACCGGCACCGAGTGGCTGTACGCCGTCGGCGACGTCAACCACCGCGCCCTGCTCACCCACCAGGGCAAGTACCAGGCCCGTATCGCGGGCGCCGCCATCGCCGCCCGCGCCGCCGGCGGGACCGTCCCGGACTCCGAGCCCTGGGGCGCCCACGCCGCCACCGCCGACCACCACGCCGTACCGCAGGTCGTCTTCACCGACCCCGAGGCCGCCGCGGTCGGCCTCTCCCTCGCCGAGGCGGAACAGGCCGGCCACCGGGTCCGCGCCGTCGACGTCGAGTTCTCCTCCGTCGCCGGGGCCGGCCTGTACGCCGACGGCTACCGGGGCCGCGCCCGCATGGTCGTCGACCTCGAGGGCGAGATCCTGCGCGGCGTCACCTTCGTCGGGCCCGGCGTCGGCGAACTCATCCACTCGGCCACCATCGCCGTCGCCGGCCAGGTCCCCATCAGCCGCCTGTGGCACGCCGTCCCGTCCTACCCGACTCTCAGCGAGGTCTGGCTGCGGCTGCTGGAGGCCTACCGGGGCTGAGCATGTCCGCGCGGGGCGGTGGGGGCGGGCCTGGGCTGTCTCGCCCCCGCCGCCCCTGCCCATTCCCGTCCCCAGGGGCTCCGCCCCTTCGACCCCGCCGGGGCTGCGCCCCGGACCCCGTCGGCCTGAACGGCCTCGTCCTCAGACGCCGGACGGGCTGAGAGGGGGCTGCGCCTCCCAGTCGGGTGGGACGGCAGAGGGGGCCGCGCCTCCCAGTCGACCCGCACGGGTGGTGGGTGGGCACAGGCCCGGGGGTCTGGGGGCGGAGCTCCCAGCGCTCCCGCGCCGCCGTGGTTCAGGGCAGGTCGAACCCCAGCTCCCGCGCGGCCCGCTCAGGCGTCGGCTGAGGCCAGCGCAGCGCCATCGCCTCGTTCGACGACAGGGAGCGCAGCTCGGCCCGGTCGAGGTAGAGGGTGCCGTCGAGGTGGTCCGTCTCGTGCTGGACGATACGGGCGGGCCAGCCGGTGAAGAGCTCGTCGACCGCACGCCCGTGCTCGTCCTCGGCCCGCAGCCGTACCTCGGCGTGCCGGGCGACCACCGCCTGCCAGCCGGGCACGCTCAGGCAGCCCTCGAAGAACGCCGCCCGGCCCTCTCCCACGGGCTCGTACGACGGATTGACCAGCACCCGGAACGGCTGCGGCACCCGGCCACGGGCCAGCCGGATCTCCTCCGGCACCGGCGCCGGGTCCTCGATGACCGCGATCCGCAGTCCCACCCCGACCTGCGGCGCGGCGAGCCCCACGCCCGGTGCCGCGTGCATGGTGACGCGCAGCGCCTGGACGAACCTGGCCAGCAGTGCGGGCTCCAACTGGCCCTCGAACGGCTCGGTCCCGCGCCGCAGCACCGGGTCACCGGCCGCCACGATCGGCAACGGACCGTCGGTGGCGAGGAGTTCCTCGACCCGCTCGGCAAGGGGCGTACGACCTGAGGGAGATGCCATCACTCCAGGATGGCACGCCCCCCGCACCGCCCGTGTGACGGACGCCACTTCATTTGCCGGGAACTGGCCCGTCCGACGCCCCGACTACTGGACCACCAACCGTGCGAGACAAGCCCCCGGAGAACCCCGCCGATGTCCACCGCTCCCTCGACCACCACGGACGAGGCTCCCCAACGCCCCGCCCCGGCCCCCTCCCCGAGCCGCTGGGCCCCGCTGCGCCCCCTGATGCTCCGTCTGCACTTCTACGCGGGCGTACTCGTCGCGCCGTTCCTGCTGGTCGCCGCCGTGACCGGCCTGCTGTACGCGGGCTCGTTCCAGGCCGAGAAGCTCGTGTACGGCCATGAGCTGACCGTTCCGGTCGACAAGAGCAAGCTGCCCATTTCCGAGCAGGTGGCCGCCGCCCGCAAGGCCCACCCCGAGGGCACCGTCTCCGCCGTGCGCCCCTCGCCGGAGGCGGACGCGACCACCAGGGTGCTGCTGTCCGGCGTCGAGGGCGTCGACGCCGACCACACCCTCGCCGTCTTCGTCGACCCGTACACCGCCAAGGTGCGCGGCGCGCTCGAACAGTACGGATCCACCGGCGCGCTGCCCCTGCGCACCTGGATCGACGAACTCCACCGCGACCTGCACCTCGGCGACACCGGCCGTCTCTACAGCGAGTTCGCCGCCAGCTGGCTGTGGGTGATCGCGGGCGGCGGCCTCGTGCTGTGGTTCTCCCGGCGCCGTGCCCTGCGCAAGGTGCGCGGCACCAGCGGACGGCGACGCACCCTCGGCCTGCACGGCACCGTCGGCGTGTGGGCCGCGGCCGGCTTCTTCTTCCTGTCGGCGACCGGCCTGACGTGGTCGACGTACGCCGGAGCCAACATCGACGAACTGCGCACCTCCCTCGGCCAGGCCACCCCCTCGGTCTCGGCATCGGCGAGCGGCGAGCACGCGGGCCACGGCACGGCCGCCGCCTCGGGAGGGGACGCCGAGCACGGCGTCGGCCTCGACAAGGTGCTCGCCGCGGCCCGGGCGAAGGGCCTCACCGACCCGGTCGAGATCGTCCCGCCCGCCGACGCGAGCACGGCGTACGTGGTCCGGCAGGTACAGCGCAGTTGGCCGGAGAAGCAGGACGCGGTCGCCGTCGACCCGGCCACCGGGCAGGTCACCGACGTCCTGCGGTTCGACGACCACCCGGTGCTCGCCAAGCTGACCCGCTGGGGCATCGACCTGCACACCGGCATCCTGTTCGGGATCGTCAACCAGATCGCGCTGGCGCTGCTCGCGCTCGCCCTGATCCTGCTGATCCTGTGGGGTTACCGCATGTGGTGGCAGCGCGGCCGCGGCTCCGCCTTCGGCCGCCCGATCCCGCGCGGTGCCTGGGCGCAGGTGCTCCCGTACGTCCTGGTCCCGGCGATGGCGGCGATCGCCGTGCTCGGATACTTCGTCCCGCTGCTCGGCATCCCGCTGGCCGCCTTCCTGGCCGTGGACATCGTCCTCGGCGAGATCGCCCACCGCCGTGGGCGCAGGACGTACGGGAGCGCAGCCGACGTGAAGTAGCGTGATCCGACACGCGGACGCCGGAGGGAGACGGGACATGGCGCGGGAAGACCGCCGGGCCCGGCGGCGCGGGCAGGGCGAGCTGGAGGGGCAGGTCCTCGGCGCGCTGCGCGAGGCGGAGGGACCGGTCACCGCGGCCTGGGTGCGGCAGCGGCTCGGCGGCGACCTCGCCCACACCACCGTCGTGACCATCCTGACCCGGCTGCTCGCCAAGGACGTCGTCTCCCGTGAACGGCGGGGCCGCTCCTTCGTATGGACGCCGACCGCCGACGTGGCCCGCCTCGCGGCCCTCAGGATGCGCCGCCTCCTCGACGGCGAACGGGACCGCGAGGCCGTCCTCGCCAGCTTCGTCACCGTCCTGCCGCCCGGCGACGAACAGGTCCTGCGCGCCCTGCTGGAGGCGGCGGACGCCCAGGAGGCGCAGGAGGGCCGGGAGGCGCAGGGCTCGGTGAACACTCGGAACACCGCACCCGAACGACCCTGCGGTACGGAAGACTGACGCCCCATGGGGGTCTTCGTCTTCCTGCCGCTGGTGCTGCCGCTCTCCGCGTGGCCGGTCGCCCGGCTCGCCGAGGTGCACCTGCACCCACGCACGGCCACCCGGCTGCTGACCGCGGTCGCCGTCGCCATGGCCGTGTGCAGCACGCTCTGCCTGGCCCTGCTGATGGTGGTCGGCACCGCCCAGCTGCCCGGCAATCCCCTCCCCGACGGCTGGTCCGACCCGGAGGTACGGGCGGCCGTCCCGCACGACGAGATCGCCGGCCGCGCCGCCATCCCCGCCCTGGCCCTGGTGGCCGCGGCCTGCGGACGCACCCTGGCCCGGCACCGCCGGGTGACCCGCCGGGCCCGGCGGGCGCTGGCCGGAGCACCCGGCACCACCGTCGCCGTCCTGACCGACACAAGGCCCTACGCCTACGCGCTCCCGGGCACCCCGGGCCGGGTGGTCGTCACCAGCGGACTGCTCGACGGTCTCGCCCCGGCCGAACGGCGGGCCCTGTTCGCGCACGAACGCGCCCACCTCGCCGCCCGCCACCACCGCCACCTCCTCGCCGTGCGCCTGGCGGCGCGGGCCAACCCGTTCCTGCGCCCGCTGCGCACCGCGGTCGTCTACACGGCCGAGCGCTGGGCGGACGAGGAGGCCGCCCGGGCGGTGGGCGACCGGCGGACCGTCGCCCGCGCGATCGGCAGGGCCGCGCTGCTCTCCCGAGGCACCACGGCGCCCGCTTTTGCCGCCCTGGCCGCGACCGGGCCCGTACCGCGCCGGGTGGCAGCCCTGCTGGCCCCCGCACCCGTGGCCCGCACCTGGCCGCCGGCGTTCACCGCCGTGGGCCTCGCCGTCTGGGGCGCCGCCGTGGGCACCGTGGTCTCCGCCATGTCCTCGGCGAACTCGGCGGTCACCCTGTTCCTGATCCTGCACGCGGCGACGCCGCTCTGATCCTGGGAGTCGACCATGCTCTCGGTGAAACCGCTCGACGCGGCCACATGGCCGGACTTCGCCCGCCTCGTCGAGGAGCACAAGGGTGTGTGGGGCGGCTGCTGGTGCATGGCCTTCCATGCCGAGGGGGTCGGACGGGACAGGACCCCGGAGCAGAACCGGTCCGAGAAGGAGCGCCGGGTCCGCGAGGGCCGCGCCCACGCCGCCCTGGTCTACGACGGCGGGACCTGCGTCGGCTGGTGCCAGTTCGGCCCGACGGACGAACTGCCCCGCATCAAGCACGAGCGGGCCTACCTCCAGGGGGCCCCGGCCCTGCCGGACTGGCGGATCACCTGCTTCTTCGTCCACCGCGGTCACCGGCGCCAGGGGGTCGCGGCCGCCGCTCTCGAAGGTGCCCTGGGGGAGATCGCCCGGCTCGGCGGAGGCACGGTGGAGAGTTACCCGGAGGACGCGGACGGCCGGTCGGTCTCCGCGTCCTTCCTGTACAACGGCACGGTGTCGCTGTTCGAGAGCCAGGGCTTCACGCGCACCCGCCGCCTGGGCAGGCATCACTGGGTGGTGAGCCGGACCGTCCGCGTGGCCTGACGTGCGAAGGGCCCGGTTCCGCACGGAACCGGGCCCCTCCCGCGTTGCTCAGACGGTCTCGAAGTCGCCCGCGAGCGCCGAGGCGATCCGCAGATGCGAATCCGCCTCCGCGTGCCGCCCCTGCCGCTGGAGCGTGCGGCCCAGCATCAGCCGGGCGTAGTGCTCCACCGGGTCGCGCTCGACGATGAGGCGCAACTCGGCCTCAGCCCGGTGCAGTTGGGCCGAGTGGTAATAGGAGCGTGCCAGCAGCAGCCGGGGACCGGTCTGCTCCGGCACCTCCTCGACCAGCCCGGCCAGCACACGGGCCGCGCCCGCGTAGTCCTTGGCGTCGAAGAACAGCCGCGCCCGCTCCCAGCGCTCCGCCGCCGTCCCCTGGTCGTAGTACGTCGTGTCCACTCGAGACTCCACTGGTGACCTCCTTCGAGGCCGACAACGGAACCCTGTTGTTCAATATTCCACTACGTGGGATTCGGGCAGGGCGGCCAGCTCGGCGTTGGCCCGCTCGGTGATCAGGGCGAGCACGCGGCCCGCGACGGCCCGGTCCTCCTCGGAGATGCCGGCGTAGACCCTGGCGGTGACGGGCCCGGTCGCGGCGGAGATCCTGGCGTAGAACTCCCGTCCGGCGTCCGTGATGCGGATGCGGGACGGCTCCTCGGGGGTCAGGAACCCCAGAGCGATCAGCTCCTCGATCGTGCCGCGCACGTCGGCCTCGTCCACCTTCAGGGCGCCGGTGACGCCGTCGACGAGGTGGGCCGGTTCGACCGGCCCGTCCGCGACGGCGGCGAGCCGCAGGGTGACGGACTGCTGGAAGCTGACGCCGTGCGGGGCCAGCGTGCGCTCCAGGACCGCGCGGGAGGCGTAGTGGGCGAGCGCGATGACGCGGGGGCCGACGGCGGGTGCGGTGGTGGTCATGACTGCTCCGTCTCGTTGCCGTTCGTGGTGAAAGGGTCAAGCGGTGCGTCGAGCAGGGTCGCCAGGTCGCGGGTGAACTCCCGGGCCCGCGGGCTGCCGAGTCCGCCGAGGGGCTCCAGCAGTTGCCGCAGCAGCCCCTGTACGACCTCGATGGCCCGCCCGGTGACCTCGTGGCCCTGCTCGGTGAGCGCCAGCTGCACCGCGCGCGGGTCGCGGGGGTCCCTGGCGCGTTCGATCAGCCCGGCGGACTCCAGGGAGCGCGCCAGTTTGGACACGTACAGCGGTTCCAGGCCGGTGTGGTCGGCGAGCCGGCGCTGACTGGGCCGCAGCCCCGAGCGCTGCATGCCGTACAGCGACGCCACGAGGGAGTACTGGGCGTGGGTGAGGCCCAGCGGGGCCACCGCCCGGTCGACCGCGACCCGCCACTTCATCGACAACCGCCACACCAGGAATCCGGGCGTGGCTCCTTCGGAACCGCTGCTCATGACAGATACAGTACATGGCTACTATGTACATGGCTACTATTTTCGAGCGGCGGAGTCCTGCGGCCGACGGAGTCCGCGCAGACCTGGTCAGGCCGTGGTGGCGGGACCCGGTGGCAGATGGACCGTCATGATCAGGTGGCAGGTCTCGCCGCCCGCGCCGCGGTAGGTGTGCGGGGTGTCGCCGTCGAACGTGGCGGTCTGGCCGGCTTCGACGGAGTGCTCGGTACCGTCGACCACCAGGGTCATCCGGCCGGAGACGACGCTGACGGTCTCCACGACTCCGGCCTGGTGGGGATGGCTCGGGTACTCCTCGTCCGGTTCCAGTCGCCAGCGCCAGACCTCGACAGGCGCCGGGCCCGAGGTCGTCAGCATGAGCCTGGCCTCGCTGCCCCGCTCTCCGGTCCACAGGGGTGCGAGGGCGTCGGCGGACACGACCCGGACCCGGCCGTCGGACGGTCCCTGCATCAGCGCGGACACCGAGATGCCCAGGGTGTCGGCCAGCCGGACCAGGGTGGCCAGGTTGGGATTGCCCTGGGCCTTCTCCAGCGCCACCAGAGCCCCCTTGCTGACCTGGGCGCGCCGACCGAGCTCGTCCAGGGACAGGCCCGCGCGGGTGCGGGCCGCCCGGACGTTGTGCGCGACCGTCCGCAGGGCCGCGGCCGTCTCGGGCATGTGAGCTCCATCCTGGCCGGCCTTGTCCGTGGGCCGCTTCGATGCACCGCGCGGTCGTTCGGTTGACATCGGCCGGTCGTTGCGTTGTACGGTCTAGTCGTTCCACTGATGATAAGGGATGTGCTGTGATCGCTCTGCTGCTGGCCCTGGGCAGCTCACTCGCCTACGGATGCGCCGACTTCCTCGGCGGCCTCGGCGCCCGCAAGGCCCATGTGCTGCGCACCGTGATGGTCGCGGCCCCGGCCAGTCTCGCGGTCGAGCTGCTGCTGTGGCCGGTGCTCGGCGCTTCCTTCAGCGCCGGCGCTCTCGCCTGGGGCGCCGCGTCCGGGATCGCCTCGGCCGCCGCGTTCGCCCTGCTCTACCGCACCCTGGCGATCGGCCCGATGAACGTGCTGTCGCCCGTGACCGCGCTGGTATCCGCCGCGCTGCCCGTCGGCGTCGGACTGCTCCAGGGTGAGCGGCTGACCGCTGCCGGACTGGTGGGCCTGCCCCTCGCGCTGGCCGCGGTGGTGCTGGTCAGCGCCGGACACGGCGCGGGCGCCGGCCGCCCGTCGCGTACGGCGCTGCTGCTGGCCTTCGGCGCGGGTACCGCCATCGCCCTTCAGCTGATCTGCCTGCACCAGGCGCCGTCCGACAGCGGAGTGGCGCCGCTGATCACCGGCCGGGCCGTCGCCTCGGCGGTCACTCTGGCCGCGGCGGGGCTGCTGCACCGCAGGCTGGGCGCCGAGCGGCCCGCGTACACGATGTCGGCGGCCGCGGGCGTACTGGACTCGCTGGCCAACCTGCTGTTCCTGCTCGCCGCCCGCGGCGGGGACCTGACCGTGGTCGCCGTGATCACCGCGCTCTACCCGGCCGGCACCGTCCTGCTCGCCCGCGGCGTGCTCGCCGAACGCATCCAGCGCGGCCAGCTCGTCGGCCTGGGCACCGCCGCTGTGGCCGTCGGCCTCCTCGCCCTGACCTGAGCCGGCCCCGGCGGCCGCGCGGCCCACGCCCCGGCCGCGACCGTGACCTCGACCGCACAAGGAGAACCGCGTGTTCATACAGCCCTGGGACACCAGCCTCGACGAGGCCGAATGGCAGACCTGGATAGCCGACGGCCACGACTTCGGGCAGCTGAGCGTCAACGGCCTGCCCGGCCGGCCGCCCACCGTCGTCCCCACCCACTTCTCCTGTGACGACCGCGACCTCCTCGTCCACCTCGCCCGGCCGAACCCGGCCTGGACGGCGATCGAGCACGACCCGAACGTCACCTTCACCGTCATCGGCGACTACGCCTTCGTCCCCGGCCCCTGGCGCGCCAAGCCCGGCACCCCGCCCACGGACGGCGTGCCCACCAGCTACTACGCGGCCGTCCAGTTCAGCTGCCGCGCCCACATCGTCGACGACCCCGAGGCCAAGGCCGAGCTGCTGCGCCGCCAGCTGACCCACTTCCAGCCCGACGGCGACCACGCCCCCGTCGCGGTCGACCAGCCGCCCTACGGCCGGATGCTGTCCGGAATCCGCGGACTGCGCCTGGAAGTCACCGACGTGCTGGCCAAGTTCAAGTACGACGACCACAAGCCGGTCGAACACCGCACCGCCGTCGCCGACCGCCTCACCGCGCGCGGCCGGGGCCTGGACGTGCCCACCGCCCGCCAGCAGCTCCGCCGCCTGGACCGCGTCGGCCCCTGGAAGCCCTGACCCCGGTACTCACCGCCCGCACCCAGGAAACGGAAACCCCGCCCATGCCCGCCTTCCGCCTCGCCCCCGCCGTCGCAGCGGCCTTCCCCGACACCCTCATCGCCCTGGTCACCGCCACCGGCCTGCACGGCCACGAGCCCTGGCCGCACACCGCCGCCGCGCTGACGGAACTGGAGCAGCAACTCGCCGACGGCACCTGGCACCCCGCCGACGAGACCGACCCCCGCATCGAGGCCTGGCACACCGCCTACCGCTCCTTCGGCACCAACCCCCGCCGCGTCCGGCCCAGCGTCGACGCCCTCGGCCGCCGCCTCGCCAAGAAGGGCACCCTGCCGCGCATCAACCCGGCCGTCGACTCCTACAACGCCGTCTCCGTCCGCCACGGCCTGCCCGCCGGCGCCTTCGACCTGGACCACGTCACCGGCGACGTCGACATCCGCCACGCGGACGGCACCGAGTCCTTCACCCCGCTCGGCGAACCCGGCACCGTGGAGAATCCCAAGCCCGGCGAGATCATCTACGCGGACACCACCGGCGTGCTGACCCGCCACTGGAACCACCGCGACGCCCACCGCACCCGCGTCACCGAGGACTCCACGCACGTCGCCTTCCTCCTCGAAACCCTCGACGCCACCCGCGACGGCGACCTCCTCAAGGTCGCGGCCGACGAACTCCAGGCGCTCCTGGCCGCACACGCCGGACAGACCACCGTCGCCTACCTCGGCCCGGCCCAGGCCACCGCCTGAGAGTGCCGAGGTCACTCACTCCGAGCTCACGAGCCCGCTCGCGCCGGGTGGCAGCGACCGCTGAGCCGCGTTCCCTGATCCTTCTCGGTGGCGACCGCGCCGGCGAACAGGAGCGTCGCGGCGGCGAGGCTGCCCCAGCGGGCGGCCGAGCCGTGGGGCGCCAGAGCGGTGATGACCGCCGGGGAGACGGCGACACCGAAGCCCGTGGAGAGCTCGAAGCGGGCGGGAGCGCGTCCCAGGACATGGGCCGGGGCGAGGACGGTGACGAGTGCGGTGGCGCTGCCGGCACAGATGATCTCGCCGATGGTGCAGATCACGGACACCGCGGCGACGGCCGGGGCGCCCCAGCCGTGTCCCAGTGAGGTGGCCGCGAGGAAGCCGGCGATCTCCCCGACCTGACGGCCCTGGGCACCGACCTGCTGGCGGCCGTACTGCGCTGAGACGACGCTTCTTCGCCGAGGTGATGCCAACCTCCCGGCGGGGCTGGATGTCGCCGCGGGGCTCTGCCCGGTCACGAGGCGGGGCGCAGTGAGCCTCCGCCCTGCAAGGCGTACGTGCGGCCGTCCAGGTCGTCGTTCGCGCTGAGAGCGGGGTCGTACGTGACAGTGTGACCGTTTCCGATGATGTTGGCGATGGTGTCGCCGGAGATGCCGCCGGGGTCGGAGAAGGCGGTGATCGCGGAGTCGGCGGTGACGTTCCAGCTGCTGCCGGCGTCAAGGGCCAGTGCCGTACCGGTCGCGCTGCCGGACAGGGCCGTTCCTCCCGTGAGGGCGACCGAGGCATTGCCGCCACCCGTGGCGCGTACGTCTCCGGTCAGCGTCTCGCCGACCGCGGTGAGGGTGGCCGTGCCGCCGTTCAGCACGGTGAGGAGACGGCCGCCGGCGGTGATCGCCGCGCCGTCCTGGACGGTGAGGGTCGCGTTGGTGCCGTCGACGTCGAAGGCGTCGCCGCCGCCCGCGTCCAGCGAACCGCCCCGGACGGTCACCGTCGCGGAGCCGCGCAGCGTGCCGCCGGCGCTGTTGAAGGCCCTGACGCCGCCTGCCGCGCCGGTGGCGGTCACATGGTCGAGGGTGAGGGTGTTGGCGCCGTCCACGGTGGCCGCGTAGTCGTCTGCCGAGCCGATCGTGGTGCCGGAGGCGGTGAGCGTTCCGGTGGAGGCGAGGGCGGGCGATGAAGGGCCGGTGGCGGTGGCGGTGCCGCCGGTGAGGGTGAGCCGGGCGTCGGCCAGCGTGGCCGCCGCGGCGGCGGACTGCTCCCCGGTCGTGGCGAGTTCGACGCCCCGCAGGCTCATCGTGGCGCCGAGATTGGCGTCGGCGGCGTTGGAGTAGCTGCCGGAGGTGGTGACACGGCCGCCCGTCACGGACAGGGTCGAGCCGTCGTTGGTGACGAAGACCCCGCCGGCGCCCTTCCCGTCCGTGACGACCTCGCTGCCGGAAAGATTGATCGCGGCGCCGTACTCGGCGAGCACCGCGGCGTTCTGGCCGTAGATGCGGCTGTTGCCGAGGTCTGTGGTGTCGCCGGACTTGGTGACCGTGGAGTCGCCCAGAGTGAAGGTGCCGCCCGTGACCAGTACGGCGTCGATGTCGGCGGCGGTGGTGCCGTACTGCCGGCCGGTGAGGGAGACGGTGCCGCGGCTCTGGTTGTACGTGCCCAGTGCCTCGTCCCGGGCCGCGGCCTGTGCGGGACCCGGGAGCACACCCAGGGCGCCGACGAGTAGCACCATGGCGGGGACGGTGGTGCGTAAGGGCCTGGGAAGCAGGTGTGCCACGGCATGTGCCTTTCTTGTTCCTTGCGGAGGGACGGCGAGCGGAAGGAAGCGGGCGTGCGCGTCGGTCACGCCCGCCCCGGTCGCGCGATCGAACGCTGTGATTCTGCCAGCCGCGGCCGGCACCACCCCCGGCCATCCGGCAGCAAGAGACCGTTCTGCGATCGACGTTCGGCATGGCTGCCATCCGGCACGGGTGTGGTTTCGGGGCCGGCTGGTCGCTGCGGGTCAGCCACGCACCGCGGCCAGGCACTCGTCGTACAGGTCCATGATGTCGCCCTTGCCGTCGGTGCCGGCCCACGTCATCGATGCGGCATCCACACAGGCGAACGCCGTCGTGATCGCCGCGCGGGCCTTCGCGTCCGGGCTGCCGTCAGCAGCTTGCCGAGCTCGACCGGACGGGTGGTGGCCGGCAGCGCCCCGCGCTGGAGCTGCACCGGCGCACGATCTGCTGCGATTTCTGTCCCTCCTGCCCCGTCAGCCCGGTGGCGGACCCTCAAGGATCCGCCCCCGGGCGGGAACCGGTGAACCTGTCCGGTCACAGCACTAGCCGCACGTCAGCGTCGGCATCGCCCAGTCACCGTGGTCGTTTCCGTTGCCGTCGCCGGCGTCACCGACCTTGAGGTCGACCACCTGGGCGTCGCTGACGTCGACGTCGATCGGCACCGCGGCCTGTTTGCCGCGGAGCGTCGGCGTGGTCACCAAGGTCTTGCCGTCGGCGATCACGGAGAACGTCACCGTTCCCGCACCACCTGTCTCGTCGTCGACACCGACGTCCGCCGTCAACCGCGAACACTTTCCGGCGAGGTAGAGCTCGACGTCGCTGACCGCGTTGGTGCCCAGGCCCTTGGCGTAGCCGACGCCGGCGATACCGATCGGACGGCCGTCCCCGGCCGCCTGCTCGCCGACGCTGCTGTCACGCTCCACCGGCCCCCACCCGTTCGTGGACGACAAGAACGGCAGGTCGCTCACAGCGCTCTTCCCGGCCGGCGGAGCCGGCGGAATACCGCCGACGATGCGCTCGTCAGCGCCGGCAGCCTGCCGTCCGTTCTGCGAGTAGTGCACCGTGGCGGTGAGCGCCGAGGCGGATGGCAGCTTCCCGGCCGGCGGCTGGACCTTCCAGGTGAAGGTGGCCGATCCGCCTGGTCGCAGGCGCTTGACCGACGTGGGGCCCGTGGCACTCACGCTCCAGCCGTCGGGCGCGGAGAGGGAGGCCGTCAGCCGGGAGGCGGATGGTCTGTCCTTCGGCACCCGCACCGTCGCCTCGGCCGTGAAGGCCTGTGCTGACTGAGCGGTGTCCGGCACGTCCAGGGTGACCTCCGCTCCCGGGCGCTTCGGCATCGCGTACTTCTTGTGGTCGTAGCGGGGGCTGTCGTTCTGCGCGACGTGCAGGGACGAGGCGTAACTGCCGTAGTCGGTGAGCGAGACCTTGCCGAGCCCGCCGGTGCTGCCGTCCAGGTTCCACACGGCGATGGCGATGCTGTTCCGGCCGTTCGGATCCAGGATCCCGTCGGGCACCGGGAAGGTGCGCTGCGGGCCGAGGTAGTTGACGTAGTTGCCGACCTGCCAGCCGTTCACGAAGATCGTGGCACGGTACTTGCGTGACGGGTCGTCGGTGAACGTCAGCCCGAGCGAGGTGTCCTGGCCGTGCGGCAGGTCCAGGTTGACGTCGGTGCGGTACCAGGAGACCCCGGGACGGGTGTCGTTCGCCGGCAGGGACACCCGCTTCCAGTCGCCGTCCGGGTAGCCCGGCAGGGACCAGCCGGCCCGCTCCCCGTACAGGCCGCCCGTCGAGAGCGGGCCGCGCACCGTGTCCTGCGGGTCCTCGCCGCCTCGTACGCCCTGAAGCCGCCAGGTGACCGAGGTCAGCGGCGCCCCGACGAGGGAGGCGCTGGTCAGACCGCGCGCGGCCTTGTTGCCGTTGGTCGAGTTGTAGTCCTCCTCGTGCCCCATGTTCACGGTGAGCACGGAGACGACGTTGTCGCCCTTGGACTCCTTGGACTTCACCGAACCGGCCGGGAAGGTGAAGTCGGCGCTGCCTGTGGTGGAGCTGCCCAGGAAGGTGCCGTTGAGCCAGGCGGAGAACGCCTGGGCGTTGCCGCCGGAGTCCGAGACCAGGTGGATGCCGGTCTCCTTGCCGGTGGCGCGGAAGCGGCCGCGGTACCAGGTGTTGCCGGTGTGGAAACCGTAGTCGTCCGCGTAGAGCACCGGCAGCGAGTTGACGCCGGAGACGCTGTTGGTGGTCGTCTTGTCGGCCACCTGCCAGCTGGAGTCGTCGAAGCGGGGGGCCGCTTCGGGGGACTCCTCGGCATGCTTCCAGTTCGTCAGCGTCGGCAGGTGTACCGGGGCAGCCACCGGGATCTTCCCGGTGAGGCTTCCCTTGTCGGTGGCCTGGGTGTCCAATGTCCTGCCGTTCCAGGTGACGTGGTCGGCGGAGGTGAACACCTCGATGTTCTTGTCGTCGGCGTTGTCCCCGGTGAGCGCCACGGTGTGGCCGCTGTCCAGGCCGGTCGCCGTCCGCAGCAGGTGGGTGCCGCGCACGAGCACCGGGCCGGCCGCCGTGTCCTCACGCCAGAAGGTCTCCGCCGTGGCCTTGTCGCCGACGAGCAGCAGCATCGGGCGCTTTCCGCCGCCGCTGACGCTGATGCGGATCAGGCCCTTGTGCGTGTAGTTCAGCCGCAGGTCACCGGTGGCCTCGTCCCAGGCGGTCGTGACCGTGCCGCCGCTGGTGGTCACGGTGGGCTTGGAGGAGTAGCGAAGGACGGTTTCGCCGTCGCTGCCCGGGTCGCCGTAGAGCACGGCGACGTCCCGGTTGCCGATGGTCGCGTGGGTCATGATCTCCGACGTCGAGTACTGCAACTGCGAGTCTCCGAGCCGGTAGTTCGCCACGATCACGTGTGAGTCGCGCCCGTCGAGCGTGATCGCGGTGCCCGGCTGCTGCGGCACGACCGGGTAGGTCGGTTCCGCGGCGGCGGCGCCCGTCGGCACGTCGATGGCGTCGATGGACACGTAGTTGTCCGTGGATCCCGAGCTGTGGTTCCCGTCGACGACGATCTTCAGCGTGTGTGCCCCGGCCGCCAGGCCGGTCTTCTGGAAGAGCACCGCCTGGTTCTCGCTGCCGGAGTCGTCGACCGTCGCCACCTTGGTGCCGTCGAGGTAGACGTCGGCGTAGCCGTGGTTGTTGGTCTTCGAGCCGATCCATCGGATCGCGGTGCCGTCGAAGGGGACGGTGACCGAGTCATCGGCCTTGTTGGAGAACGACTCGGTGTGCTTGTAGTCGCCGCCGGTGTAGCTCGTGTCGGCCACGTGCGACCACGAACCGGTGTACTTCAGCGCGGAGTCGGGGTCGTCCCAGGTGTAGGTGGTGTCCGCGGACGGCTGGGCGTCGAAGTCCAGCGAGATGTGGGTCTTGTCGACCGCCGTGGACGTGGAGTTCCCGTGCCGCAGGACGTGGAACTGCGTCCTGGTGTCGGGGTTCATCCGGGCGGTGTCGACGACCGCGGAGTCGTCCGGCGGCGTGGCCCTGATCGCCGCGGTCCTGGTCAGCGGGGCGACCGCCTGCGTGAAGTACCCGATCAGCTTGTCCTCGTAGTACTTCGGATCTAGCTGGCGGTTCTCGCGGATCGCGGCCCCGTAGTCGTAGGAGGTGTAGTTCTCCGGCATGCCGAGCCAGCCCCAGTTGGTGCCGCCGTAGGTCATGTAGAAGCTCTGCGCGGTGGCGCCGACGGCTATGTTCTGCTTGTAGAACACGTCGGCGAACTGGTCGTTGATCAGCTGGGCGCACTTGTCGTAGCCCGGCCCGCCCCAGGGGTCGAAGGCACCACCCTGGAACTCCGGCGAGTACAGCGGCTTGCCGTCCGGGTGGTCGTAGCTGATGTCGGGTACGCCGTTCCACTTCGAGGGGTTCGAGCAGTTGAAGCCCTGCGGGTAGGAGTCCGGTCCGTCGACGTCCAGGGCGCCGGTACCGGAGTTGAAGGTGCCGTTGTTGTTGCCGGTCAGCGGCACCGTGATGCCGTCGGCGCGGGCCTTGTCCTCCAGGTGCTTCATGTAGGAGCGGCCGGCGTCCGAGCCGTTGTAGTACTCGTTCTCCACCTGGTAGGCGATGACCGACCCGGTGCCGTTGGTCAGTTGATGGCGGGCGATGATCCGGTCGATCCGGGTCAGCCACTCGTCCGCGTACTTCAGGAACTGCGGATCGTCACTGCGGTTGTGCCCGGCCTCGGTGGTCATCCAGCCGGGCAGGCCGCCGCCGTCGACCTCCGCGTTGATGTACGGCGCCGGGCGTGCGATCACGTAGAGCCCGGCCTCCTGGGCCAGGTCGAGCAGCTTGTCGACGTCACGCACTCCGCTGAAGTCGTACACACCCGGCTTCGGCGAGTGGTATCCCCAGTCGAAGTACAGCGACGTGGAGTTGAACCCGGCGGCCTTCATCTTCTGGAAGATGTCGCGCCACAGGTCCGGACTCGGGAGCCGGAAGTAGTGGAACTCGCCGGACCACAGGTAGGTGCGCTTGCCGTCGACGAGGAACGAGTAGCCGTCGAGACTCACGGTGTGTGCCCGTGGACCGGCGGCGGACGCGGCGGCGGTTGCCTGCCCGCCGACGTCCCGCGCCGTGGCGGGCGCGGTCATGCCCGTGCCCAGGGCGATGGTCGCGGCCGTCGCGAGGACCGCCCTCCACCACCGACGGCGACCGGGTCTCGCAGCTTTCGAATCGATCCGATTACTCCGCACTGCGGCCTCCATACCGCCTGAGCAATCAGTATCAAACAGACTCAGGCAAAGCCGAACAGTAAAGGGGCACAAGGCGCAACACAATGGGGCGGGAGAGCACGCAGCGGTGGGGTGCGTCGAGATGCCAGGTCACCCGTCCCCTCCCCGTTGTGCCCGTGCTCGTCCGGATGCTCCGTGATCGCATTGCCCGCTCCGGCGTGGGCTCCGCTGAATGCGCCCGCAGGGCCGGGGCTCGGCGTGCGATGGCCCGGTCCGGGCGTCAGGCTGTAAGAGGAGGCCGCCCCACGCGCCCGTGACGGCGATGTCCCGACCGGGCACAGGGACAAACCGCAGGCGAAGGCAGGGGAACCATCATGACCGCACCCGTTCTCGAAGCGGCAGCCCAGGAGATCGCCGATGCGACGGCGAAGCCACCTGTCCTCCACGAGTTCGGTGTGGACCGCGCTCGACAGGTGCCGGACTACATGCAGGCGGCTCCCGTCGTCGTGTCGGACGTAGCCGAGACGCCGGTCACGGTGCCGGCGATGTCCGAGTCCGCATCGTCGAACCGGTCGGCGCCGACGCCAGCCTGCCGGTGATCTTCTACGTTCCGGCCGGGGCCAGTCTCACCAGAACCGCAGGTTTCACCAGAACCGCAGGCGAAGGAACTCAGCAGATGTTTCCTCCTATGCCACTTGCCGAATGGCGTGACACCAAGGAGACCATCCACCGGTTCACGCAGGTCGTCGGCAAGATCCGCCTCGCTGCGAGTCCCCGGCGCAACCATTGGTGGAACGTCGCCTTCCACCTCACGGGACGCGGCATCACGACGCGCCCGATGGGTCAGGTGGACGGAACACAGATCTTCACCATCGACTTCGACTTCGTCGATCACCAACTGGTGGTCACCACATTGGAAGGCCGCACGGTCGCCTTCTCCCTGCTCGGCCAGTCGGTCGCCTCCTTCCATCGCCTGACTCTGGAAGCCCTGGCCGCGCTGGGCGTCGGTGTCGAGATCGCGCTTCCCCATCCGTTCGATCTGCCCGATGCGGCACGGCCGTTCGCCGAGGACGTCGAGCACGCCGCATACGATCCCGTCTGGGCGAACCGCTACTGGCAGGTGCTGAGCCAGGTGGCCTTGCTGCTCGAGGAGTTCGCAGCCGGGTTCTCGGGCAAGGTCAGCGCGGTGCACCATTTCTGGCACACCTTCGACATCGCCTGCACCCGGTTCTCCGACAAACATGTCGACCAGTCGCCGCAGGTCGATCGGGTCACCCGTGAAGCCTATTCACGCGAGGTCATCAGCTTCGGCTTCTGGTTCGGCGACGCCGGCTCGGCCGAGCCCGCCTTCTACTCCTACACCGCGCCCGAGCCGGCGCACCTGACCCACGAGCCGCTCACACCCGCCGCGGCCGAGTGGGTCCCCCGCGCGGGCAGTCACCTGGCTGTGCTGCGCTACGACGACGCGCGCGGTCAGGCCGACCCGAAGGGGGCGGTCCTGGCCTTCTACGAGAGCGCCTATCTCGCCGGCGCCCGCCGCGCCGGATGGGACGTCGACGCCCTCGCCTGTCCGCACGGGATCACCGACCCGTGCCTGTCCGTCACACGGCTGTGAGCAGTTCGCGGGGAGTCGGAACCGAACGACGTGATCCTTCCGAGAGGGTGGGTGCCATGCACGTAGCGGTGCTCGGAGCCACCGGTGGTCAGGGGGGTGCGGTGGTGAGCAGTCTGCTGGATTCCGGACAGCGTGTTCGTGCCGTGGTCCGCAACCCGGACGGACGCCGCGCCCATGCCCTGGAGGAGCTGGGTGCGGAGGTGGTCCACGGTGATCTGCGGGACGTTCCCTCGATGGTCGCTGCATTTGACGGCATGGACGCCGCATTCGCAGTGACGACACCGTTCGAGGAAGGCCCGCAGGCCGAGGTGGAGCAGGGGCTCACCGTCATCGCGGCGGCCCGACAGGTGGAGCTGCCGCACCTGGTGCTCTCCTCGGTGGCCTCCGCCGACAGGTCCAGCGGGGTTCCCCACTTCGAGAGCAAGTACCTGATCGAGCAGGCCCTGCGGCAGGAGAGCGACGACTGGACCATCGTCGCCCCGACATACTTCTACGACAACATGCTTGGGGACGTGGAGAATCTGCGGGCCGGGCGACTGGTCCTGCCGTACCCGGTCGACCGCCCGCTTCAGCAGGCCGCCCGCCAGGACCTCGGAGCCGTGGTCGCCGCAGTGGTCAACAACCGTGCCGTGCACCTGAGGCGGCGAATCGAGGTCGCTTCCGACGCACCCTCGCCCGCCCGCATGGCCTCGGCCCTCACCCGCTCGCTGGCGTGGCCGGTCGAGGCGGTGCACACTCAGCTGGACCTGCGGCGTCGGTCCAGCGACGACATGGTCGCCATGTGGGCGTTCCTCAACGAAGAGGGCTATGCCGTCGACATCGCGGCACTGCACGAGGCGTACCCCGCGATCTCCTGGACCACATTCGACGACTGGCTCGCCAGAGTCGCGCCGTCACTGTGACGGGTGCTGCACGGCAGGAGCCCTCCTCCGGAGCGCCGATCTGCCGACATCCAGCACCCGCTGCCCAGGCTCCGGACCCAGCTCCTGCAGAAGTCCTGCGGTCATCCCCATCACGCTCGACATGGATGTCATCACCCCGCCCGAACGCGTGCCGCGCGCTCTGCCGACAAGGGGTTCACCGTCATGCCTGGGGCGCTGCTCCGTACGTACGCCTGCGGCATCAGCGTCTGCCGGCGCGGCGCCGGAAATACCTCCGGTGCGGCGAGCTCGCCGGTGCGGACTGGTGCCCGCAGGGGCGTGGCGATTTGATCCGCTTGTGCGGAGTCCTCTCAGGAGGGGCGGGCCGCGCAGTCTCCCCGGTCGGTTGTCGGATTCGTTCCCTCTCCACCCGACGAGGCGTGTTGAATGGCGTGGCTGAAGGTGCGTCAGTCAACTGGTCATAGGGGATCTGGATGTTGTCGGAAATCTTGGTCGGGCTTGCCGCTTCGGGGGGAACGGCGGTCGTGACGGCGGTCGGCACCGATGCCTGGATCGGGACCAGAACAACAGTGGCCGGGCTCCTGGGGCGAGGCGGGCAACGGGAAGAAGCGGTATTGCAGCGCCTCGACCAGACTGCCGCCGATCTCGCACGGGCATCCGACGAAGACGAGCAGGGAGTGCTGGAACGGGTACGCGTCGCACAGTCCCTGTCCTGGGAAACGCGTTTCACGGACCTGCTCCAGGATCTGCCGGAACCCGAAAGGGACGAGGCCGTCGGGGAACTGCGGGCTTTGGTCGAGCATGTCCGGCAGTACGGCCCCAGCGCTTCGGCCGGCGCAGGTGGTTTCGCGGCGGGCCGCGACGTGATCATCGAGGCCACACGCGGAGGGGTGGCCGCCGGTGTGATCAACGGAGACGTGCGCGTGGACCCTCCGAAGCCGGGGGCGCCCCAGGACTGACCGCCCCCGGCCCGTCAGGTCCACAGCGCCGCAGCCGCAGCGCCTTCTTCTCAACACTGCTGCACACGGCGGGCTTCGGCGCCGCCGGTGACAGCCGAGCGCCGCGCATCACCGCCTCTCATGGGGGAGTGGCGGTCGGTCACGCCGAACAGGTCACCTACATCCGCAAGCAGCGTGCACGCCGCTGGCGCCTGCTGGTCGTGCCCGTCGTCGTGGCGGGCGGGACGATCACGGCCATCATTCTCCCGCCGGACTCGTCCCCGTCCGGCCCGAAACGGTCCTCCCCGGCTCCGTCGTCCTCCGTGTCACCGTCGCCTTCCCGGCCGTCGTCCGCCACCGGCTCCCCCTCGGCCCAGGCCCAGGCCAAGGCCTCGGCTTCGGCCGCGCGGGCATCCGGCTCCGCGAAGGCCGTGGCTCAGCCGGTGCGGACCGGTACGGCGGACACCCCCGAGACGGGGCCGCCGCCGTCCACGGAATCCGGGGACACCACACTCTCCCCGGGGTCAGTGTCGCGCCTCCGGAACGTCTCCGCCGATCAGTGCGTGTCCGGCGACGGCTCCGTCTACCCCGACTCCGGCACCTGCACCTCCAGCGACGCCTACACCTGGACGTTGCGCCCCTCCAGCGGCGGCACGTTCGAGCTGGTCAACCGCGCGAGCGGAAAATGCCTGTCGGCGCCCTTCGACAACAACTATGAGACCCAGTTGGAAGCGTGCGGCGGCGTCGGAGGCACCGGCTACCAACACTGGCGTATCGGGAGCACGACCGCGGCCGGCAAGACCCTGAAGAACACCGAGACCGGGCACTGCCTGGAGATCGCCTCCCCGGCGTACGGCGGTGCCAAGCAGGTGATGGTGACCACCTGCAACAGCGACGAGCCCCAGCAGCTGTGGAAAGACGGAGGGACTGCCTAGTCGTCCGGGTATGACCAACCGCAGCTCAGGTGGTTTGCGGCACTTGTTCACACACTTGCCGTCGTCGCGGACGACGTCCGCGTGGGCCGCCAACTGCGCATCGCACGCTGTGACCCGTTCACCGGCCTCGTGGACTGCCCCGACGCGCATGCGGCCAGTATTGACCCGAACGCGTTGTGCGGTCGTGGACGGGTGCGAGCGCGTGTCGGGCCGGGCCGCCTGGGCAGGGTCGGAGCCATGCCTGCGCCCGCCCACCGGGTGAGGTGAGCGGGCGCAGGCGGTGCGGTGAGTCGATCAGAGGGTCTTGATGAGGCCGCCGTCGATGGTGAAGTCGGCACCGGTGATGTTGGCGGCGCGGTCGCCGGCGAGCATCAGTACGAGGTCGGCGACCTCGTCGGGGCGCGTGAAGCGACCGGTGGCGAAGCCGCCCAGGCTGTTGATCGCCTGGTCCACGGCTTCCTGCGGTTCGACGCCCATGGCGGTCGCGATGGTGTCGGCCATGCCGCCGGGACCTGTCCACAGGTCGGTGCTCACCGGGCCGGGCGCGATGGTGTTGACGCGTACGCCCTGCGGGGACACTTCCTTGGACAGAGCCTTGGAGAAGTTGGTCAGGGCGGCCTTGGAGGCCGTGTAGTCGATGACGCCAGGGTCGGGCAGGAAGGCGTTGACCGAGCTGATCGTGACGATCGAACCGCGTGAGGCGAGCAGCGCGGGAAGAGCCGCGCGGGAGGCGCGCACCGCGCTCAGCAGGTTGATGTTCAGGGTCTCAAGCCACTGTTCGTCGGTGACGGAAGCGAAGCCGCCGAGACGCGGCTGGGCCACGCCGACGTTGTTGACCAGGACGTCGATGCCCCCGAACTGTTCCACAGCGCTCTCGATGAGGGTGTTCACGCCCTCCGCTGTGGCCAGGTCGGCGGTCACCGGGCTCACTGCTCCGGTAGCGGCGAGTTCGGCGAGTTCGGGGCTGGTGGTGCGGGCGCCGGCCACGACGCGGGCGCCTTCGTCGACGAAGGCCCGGGTGACGGCCAGTCCGATGCCGCGGCTCGCGCCGGTGACGACGACGGTCTTGTCCTTGAGGTGCAGGTCCATGATGGTCTTCCTTGCTTGTTCGATGTGCGGTGGTGAACGGGGTTCGATGGGGTGAAACAGCGGGCGCAGCCCTACGGTCACAGGCCGGCGGTGGACCGGCCGGTGATGCCATTGCGCGCCAGCCAGCCCAGCGCGCAGTCAGCGACGGCCGACCAGCCCTGGTCGACGACCAGGGAGTGGCCGCGGTCCGGGAACTGCTTGAGGTCGGTCGTCGCCGTCGAGTCGCCGTACAGCTTGTAGGCGGCGCGGGTGACGACGTCCGGCACGGTGTGATCCCGCTGGCCGGACATCAGCAGCAAGGGGCCACGGCGGGTGTTGCCGGTGTCGACGGCGGCCGGTGACTGCCGGGTGAAGTTGGCGAACGCCGCTTCGAACAGGGGGCGGCCCGGGGCGGGGACGGCGTACGCCTCGAACAGGGCGTCGGACTCCTGCCGCGGGATCGCGTTGCCGAACGCGTAGTGGAACTGCGCCGCTGTGAGGGAGACCGCCCGGGACCGGTTGGCCGGGTTACGGAGAACAGGGGAGGCCGAGCGCAGCTGCGTGAACGGCAGCGGCCTGACGCCCTTGACCGGCGCCGGATCGATCGCCACCGCGGCCCGCCCGAGCCCCAGACCGAGCAGTTTCTGGGCGATCAGACCGCCGAAGGAGTGTCCGATCAGCACGGGCTGGACAGGCAGCGCCTTGATGAGGGACGCGTAGTGCTCGGTGACGTCGTCGATACCGGCCCTGGCCACGGCCTGCGGACGCGACCGCGCGCCGGGCACGCTGTCCGGTTCGCCGGGCCAGCCGGGCGCGAGCGGGGCGAACCCCTCGGCGTGCAGCAGCTCCACCCAGGGATGCCAGGAGGAGGAATGCAGCCACAGCCCGTGGATCAGGACGACGGGGGTGCGCTGATCCGTCATGAGAGCCTCCTTGGGACGGAGGACCGCCTGCTGCGGTCTCCTGTGGTGCTCTCCAAGGTGCCCTCAGCGTCATCCCGGTCGGCTCAGTCAGATGACGCAAACCGTGGGGTTGGGGCATGACTGAACGACCACGCGCTCGGTGTACCCGCGCGTCTCGGCGTCGGCCCCTCCATGGGTAGGCACCTCCGGCGGGTGCGCGGGGCAGGCCGCGGGAGGGCGTCAGGCGACGTCACCCCTCGTCGGGCTGGGCGGCGCGTGTGCCGGCGTCGAGGGCGTCGCGCAGTGCGGCGCGGCTGGTGATCCCCAGTTTGGGGAAGATGCGGTACAGGTGGGAGCTGACCGTACGGGGTGACAGGAAAAGCTTCGCGCCGATCTCCTTGTTCGTCAGTCCCGTCGCCGCGAGCTGTGCGATCTGCCGCTCCTGCACGGTCAGCGTCTGCCATCCCTCGCCCCTGGCGCCGAAGGCGGCCCCGGCGGCGGCGAGCTCCGCACGGGCCCGTTCGGCCCACGGGAGCGCACCCAGCTCCATGAGGACCCGCAGGGCCTCCTCAAGCTGCTCCCGCGCCGCCCTCGTCTCGTGGTCGCGGCGCAGTCGCTCACCGTAGGCGAGGCGGATGCGGGCGGTCTCGAACGGGAACAGGGCGGCACCCGGAGTTGCGAGAGCGTGCTCGTACAGGCCGGCTGCCTGGTCCTGTGCCGTCATGGCCTGGGCCGCCGCTGTGACGAGCGCCAGTCGGGGGGAGAGGGCGGGCAGCCCGGCGGCGAGGGCTGCCTGCGCGTGGCGGTGGGCCTCGTCGAGGTGTCCGCTGCGTACGGCTGCTTCGACGAAATCCAGCAGTGTGCGCGGCGCCTGCTGGATGTGGGGCGCGAACTCGCCGGGTGCCGTGATGCGGGTGGCGAAGCGGTACGCGGTCGCATGGTCCGAGCGAGCCAGCGCCGCCATCATGCCGACGGCATCCGCGTACTGGGTCAGGTACCCGATTCCGCGTGGCCCGGCCCATGCCTCCACCGCCCTGCGCTGACCGTCCGCGGTGTCGGTGTCGCCGCGGCAGGCCGCGACCATCGCGAGAAAGGCGCGGAACTGATGGGCGAAGAGTGTGTAGCCGTGCCGGGCGGTCAGCTCCAGACCGCGGCGGCCCGTCTGCTCGGCGTCCGCCCAGCGGCCCGCACCCATGTGGTCCAGCATCACGACCTGAAGCAACGTCATGGCGTTCCCGGCGGCGCCCGCCTCCTGCTCCCGGGCGACCATGCGGGTGAGCGGGCCGCGGAACTCGTCGAGTGCGTCGAGGTAGTAGGCGGTGACCAGCAGGCGCATGGCATCCCACGGCCGGTCGGCCGTGGCGCGGACGAACTCCTGGCGCAGCCGCTCCACGCCGTCGGCGCCCCGGCGGACCACGTCGCCCCACGTGTCGCGGTAGAGGAGGCTGGCCGAACCTCCGGGTTCGGCCGGGTCGCAGAAGCGGTCCACACAGGACTCGGTGATCTTCCAGGTGGCGGTGTCGGCCGCGAAGAGGGAGATGACCAGCAAGAGGTTGATCAGTCGCTCCACCACCGGCTTGTCCCGCACGGGGTCCAGCCGTTCCAGGGCGCCGACGACCTTCCGGTGCGTGGTGCGTACTTCGCCGTCCCGGTACAGGGCCGCGTAGCACTCGACGATGATCGTGCCGGTTTCGGCGGTGCCTGCGCCCGCGATCTCCGACAGCTGTTGCGCCCGTTCGAGCTGGGCCGACTGCCCGGCGACGAAGGCCGCCTCGGCCAGCCGCCGGGAGCGCTGGTCCGGTCTCTCGCTGAGCTGCGCGGCCCGCTCCAGCCAGCTCACCGCGACGGACGAGGCTCCGCGCCTGGTCGCCGCCTCGGCGGCCCGTTCCAGCAGCGCGGCCACCTTGTCGTCGGGGTCCACCGTCGCCTCGGCGAGGTGGTGCGCCCGCCGCTCCTGGTCGTCCGGATAGAGCTCGGCGAGTTCGGCGTGGGCCGCCCTTCGGCGGTTGGGCGTGGCGAGCTGGACGACCGCGGAACGCACGAGCGGGTGCCGGAAGCCGAGCTGGCCGGTGACCGGGTCGACCACCAGGAGTCCGCGGCCGATCGCCTCGTCGACATCGCCCAGCCGCCGCTCCAGTGCCGGGCGGCGTGGCCCGGCCACCGAGGACAGGCCGTCGAGGGCGGCGAGCAGCAGAGCATGCTGTGCGGAGGGAGTCAGTTCGGAGATCCGGTGCCCGTACAGGCTCTCCAGCCGTCGCGTGAGGGGCAGCGGAGCTGCCTGCCCGGACAGGGAGGCGGGCACGCGTCCCGCTGTCTTCGAGAGCTCGACGAGTGCGAGCGGGTTGCCCTCGGCCCAGTGCAGCACCCGCTCGCGGGCGAGCGGGTCCAGATGGCTGCCCGTGCGCTCCAGCAGCGCGGCCGCCTCCTGCCCGCCCAGCGCTCCGATCTCGATCTCCTCGAGCCCGGTGTCGTCGAACGCAGACGGTATGTCCGCCCGTACGGTGAGCACGCCCCGGCCGCCGACCGCCCCGGCCCGGCGCATGACGAAGGCGCAGACACGGGCGCTTTCCGTGTCGAACCAGTGCGCGTCGTCGACCGCGAAGAACAGGTGCCGGTCGTCGGCTGCCGCGGCGATGAGGGAGAGCATCGCGCCGCCGACCTCCGCCACGCCCGGCGCCGCCCCCGTGCGCAGCCCCGCGACCTGTTCCAGGACCGAGCGGGGTGCGTCGGGCAACCGGGCGCCGTAGGGGAGAAGCGGTAGGAGCAGCTGGTGCAGTCCGGCGAACGGCAACTGGGCCTCCGCCTCGACACCGGAGGCGCTCACGACGCGAAAGCCCGCCTCGTCGGCCAGGGTCACGGCGGCTTGGAGCAGCGTGCTCTTGCCCGTACCGGCTTCACCGCGGAGTACGGCGAACGCGTAGTGCGCGGGAGCCGCCAGCACCTGCTCCAGTCGCGCGAGCTCGGTGTGCCGCCCGATGAGCCGATACCCGTCCTGTGCCACCTGCCACCGTCCCGTCCGTGTTCGCCCTCGCCACCTGCGGACATGCTGCCCTTGCGGGTGGTCCAGGCCACGTTAGCGCGGGGACGGGAGGCCGTGGCCGCGGGACTTCGCGAAGCGGTACAGGGGACGGAGCGGTGCCCGGTGCCGGCCGCTGGCGGCGCCCAGCGCGCATGCCGGGCAGAGCGGGGGCGCGCTCTAAGCGTGTCGAGCGAAGTCGGCTGCGGTTCGGCAGTGCCCCAAAGGGGCGCGGGGAACTGCGCGACCAGGTTCGACGGCGCCGCAGCCGAACGACGGCACATCACGGCACTTGCAGCGGAGCGCTTAGCGTGCGCCCCCCCGCGGGCCTCGTCGTTTCCGTCATGCAGGACGCGTTCGAAGAAGGCCTCCCAGTCGATGGCTTCCCCTTCCGATTCGCAGGGGACCAGCGCGTAGGTGTCGGCGATCCAGGAGCGTATGCGCGTGAGGTCGGGCGTACAGGAGCGCGATGCCCCGATCTCCCCACCAGCTGGATGTGCGGACTCCTCCTCCCGCTGTGCCGCGGGCAGCGCGGCCAGATGTGGACGTCCCCTTCGCCACTCGGACGCAGCAGGCCCTCGCTGAGCCTCCTGACCGGCCGTCGTCCGGTTCGCGGTGGCTTCCACACTCTGCGCCGTTGCGCCTGGCCCGGACGTCCTCACCTTGGCCCGCGTGCTGCGCGGGAACGGATGCGTGCCGCCACTGTGATCCGCAATCCCCTGCGCCACTGGGGCAACAGATCAGCACACGCGGCCGCACCGTGCGAAAGACGCCCCGCCGTCGTCCGGGGTTCCGTACGTGGTTGAGGAGGGACAGTCACATGACGGAAGTCCGTCATGCGCCTGCCCACTTACCGTCTGGGGATCGGCGAGATGAAATCGAGGATCTTCAGCGTCTCGGCTACCCGGTTGTCGCGGCGCCGAACCCGCTGCGCGGTCTCACCAGCGACGCCGACTACGTGCGCTCGATTCTGCGGACGGTCAGCGGACCGATCGTGCTGGTCGGGCACTCCTACGGTGGTGCGGTCATCACCAATGCGGCCCGTGGAGTCGACAACGTCAAGGCACTGGTGTACGTGGGGGCATTCGTACCCGACAACGGGGAGAGCCTCGCGACCGTACTCGATCCGCACCAGTACCCCGGTTCCCTGCTCGGTCCCGACACGACCCTCACGCGCCCGGCTCCGAACCCGTCCGCGCCGGCCGGCCAGGACGCGGACATCTACATCAAGCCCGAGGACTTCCGGAAGGTGTTCGCCGCCGACGTGTCCGCCACCGAGTCCTCGGTGATGGCCGCCACACAGAGGCCCCTGTCCTACACCGCGGAAACCGAGATGTCCGGCGATCCGGCGTGGAAGACCATCCCGTCGTGGGACCTCGTCACGCTGAACGACAAGGCCATTCCGCCCGCGGGTCAGCGGTTCATGGCCGAGCGCGCGCATGCCCACGTCGAGTACGTGGACTCCTCGCACGCCGTCATGGTGTCCCACCCGCGGGCGGTCCTGCGTATCGTGCTCGACGCTGTACGCCACGACGGCTGACGCGGTTGCCGTCGGCCCCACGGCCGTCTCGTACCCAAAATGGGCGCTCGGTGCGCCCCTCTCGAACAGGCGATGTCCTTCAGGGGCCGTGGAAGGAATGCTCATGAGCGTCCACGAGAACCGCACAACACGACAGGGAACCCAGGGCTGCTCGTGCGTGCCGGATGTCGCACGCGCCTGCGCCGGCTTCATCGAGTGCCGCGCGATCGGTGACCTGGCCACTCTTCTGAACCGTGCCGCCGCCCAGAGCGGGCTGGCTCCGCGGGATCTGCTGGAGAGCATAGGCGATGAGGCGCTCGCCGCTCTGTATCTCAGTTGCGCAGCGGGTGTGGCACGGGCACACGCGGCCCTGACCGCCGTGACGGGCACAACGAAACGGTCACCGGGGCTGCCGACCCGGTGACCGAGGACCTCCCGATCAGCGGACGCCGTTGTCGCCGTTCACACGGATGACGACTTTCCCACGGGGATGCTGCGTCTCCAGGGCCTCATAGGCAGTACGCGTCTCGGACAGGGGGACGACACGGTCCACGACCGGAGTGAGGCGCCCGTCGTCGATCAGCTTGGTGACGGCCTCCAGAGCGGTACGGTCCGGTTCGACGACGAAGAACACCCCGCGTGCTCCGCGCGAGGCGGCGTCGGCCGGATCGGGGGGCTGCACGATGCTCACCAAGGTCCCGCCGGAGCGGAGTGCCGCCCACGAGCGGGCCTGTGTGTCGCCGCCGACCGTGTCCAGCACGACGTCGGCCTCGTCCACGTGGTCCTCGAAGCGGTCGTCGGCGTAGTCGAGGACCTGGTCCGCGCCGAGCCGCGCGACGAATTCCAGGTCCCGTGCGGAAGCGGTCGCCGTGACTCGCGCGCCGAGTGCCGCGGCGATCTGCACGGCGAAGGAGCCGACGCCTCCGGCCCCGCCGTGGACCAGGACGTGCTGTCCGGCTGCCAGCGAGGCATGGCCGACCAGCGCCTGCCAGGCCGTGAGGGCCGCCAGCGGGACGGCCGCCGCGTCGGCGTGGTCCAGCCGGGACGGCTTCGCTGCCAGCGCGTCCGCGGGAACGGTGACGTACTCGGCGGCGGCACCATCACGTGTGAACGGGATCAGCCCGTATACCTCGTCTCCCACGGCGAGGCCGGTCACCGCCGGACCGAGCTCGGCCACGACCCCGCTGACCTCGTGCGAGAGGACGACCGGTGTCCGGTCACGGCCGGTCCCGTCGAAGCTGTCGGTCCAGGTGGCGTCCCAGGAGAGCTCCCCGTTGGTGATGGAAGCGGCGTGGACGGCGACGAGTGCCTCACCCGCACCTGGTTCGGGGCGTGGCGCGCGCTCGTACACCAGTTGCTCCGGACCGCCCCGCTTGTGGGCTCGAACAGCACGCATGGTGCTCATCAGTCAATCACTCCTTGCGCTGAGGGCGTGTTGCCACCGGCCCTGGCCCCGAGCCGACGGCTGGACTCGCTGCGGGCGTATCGTTCCTGTTCAGGATGCGGGTGGTCAGGGAAAGCCGCCTCCGTCATATGACTGAAACCCCCCGCGGTGGTCTGCGCATGATCGCCTCGCGGGTCGCCTCGGTCAGTACGCCCCGATGCCGTAGCGGAGCGAAGCCCGGCAGCTCTTACCCTCTCGCCGTGTCGGCGGTTCCGAACAATTCGTGCGCCTCCCGTGCGCGCGAGGTGCTTGCCTCAGACTGGGCCTCCGGGCAGCGGAGCCGCATGATCATCCAACTGCGCTCGGACACGGGGACGTTCGGCCCGATGGCAGGGCCATCGCTACCGCAGCAGTGTCATAAGACCAGTGCTCTGCGTGCCCTGGTTCGGCGCACGATCATGTGCCGCCGGAGGCGGTCGCCTCATGCAGACCCGGTTCGACGACGCGTCCCGCATCGCCCGTCGCAGTCGGATGACTGAAGCGAGGACCCCCGTCGCGCACGGACTCTCTCTACAGCAGTGCCGAAACCGACTGAAGGAGCCCTTCCGTGGCCGAGCCTCTGACCGACGAGTCGCCGGACGACCTCGCCGTGGTCCGTGCCGTTTACGACTTCATCAACGGGACGAACCCGGCCGGCGCTTCCCTGGCGGACCCGGACATCACCGTCTACCAGACGGAGGAGCTGCCGTGGGGCGGCTCGTACTCCGGTCTCGCCGGATTCCAGAAGTTCTACCAAGCCGTATCGAGCGCCATCCACAGTGAGGTCGAGACCGAGGCGCTCTACCGGGCAGGGGAACGGGTCGTCCAGACCGGCCGGACCCGTGGCGCCGTCCGCGCCACCGGCAAGCCGTTCGATGCCAGGGAGGTGCACATCTGGCAGGTGCGCAGCGGCCGCATCGTGAGTCTCGAAGTCTATGTGGACGCATCCGTCCTGCTGGAAGCCCTCAAGCCGTAGCCGTTCGCACGTATATGACCGGAAGCAGCGCCAATGAGGGGCACCTCAACGGTGGTCGGCGCCGAAATACGTCCTGTCGGGAGAGGGTGGAGGAAATGGGTCAGCCGACTCGCGTCGTGATCGTCGGTGGCGGGTTCGCCGGATATCAGGCCGCTCGTTCGCTGGTACGTGCGTTGCCAAAACGTGCCCACGACATCGAGATCGTCCTTTTGAACCGGACGGATTATTTTCTCTACCTCCCGCTGTTGCCCGAAGTGGCCGCAGCCGCGGGTGGACCCGCGGCGCGTGACCGTATCGCTGCCGGCGACGTTGCCCGGGGTCCGCCTGGTGCTCGGCACCGTGGATTCGGTGTCGCTGGAGGAGCGGCAGGTCCTCTACACGGACCCCGAGGGCGCCAGGCGGACTCTCGGATATGACCGGCTGATCCTCGCGGTCGGCAGCGTGAACAAGCTGCTCCCCGTTCCCGGTGTCGCGGAGTACGCCCACGGCTTTCGTGGTGTGGCCGAAGCCCTCTACCTGCGGGACCACGTCTTCAGGCAGATGGAACTCGCCGCCGCCGGCAGCGACACCGCCGAACGCGATGCCCGATGCACCTTCGTCGTGGTCGGTGCCGGGCACACCGGCACCGAAATCGCCGCCCAGGGCCCACTGTTCACCAAGGCGATCGCCGGTGGACAGCGCGAACTGAGGGGGCAGAAGGTCCGCTGGACCGGGTACTGCGGCGTCGCGGTGTCGAGGTGCGCATGCACACCTCCGTGCGGGAGGCCACTCCTGAGGGCGTTCACCTCACCGACGGGGAGTTCGTGCCGACGAAGTCGATCGTCTGGTGCGTGGGCGTCCGCCCCGACCCCCTCCTGCAGGGAACCGGTCTTCAGGTGAACAGGGGCAGGCTCGTGGTGAGCCCGACCCTCGAGGTGCCCGGTCACCCCGAGGTGTTTGCCTGTGGCGATGCCGCCGCCGTGCCTGATCTGACCCGCCCTGGTGAGGTGACAGGGATGACAGCGCAGCATGCCAGTCGTCAGGGGGTGCTCGCCGGGCGCAACGTCGCGGCATCGCTCGGTTACGGACGCCGCAGCCGCGGGATGGAGCGCTCCGGCCGTTTCGCGGCTGAGTAAACGGTCCCTCGATCCAGCGGTGGCGCCACGCCTGTTGCACTCGAATCGGTAGGCCGCACCGGCGCTGAGCTGCACCGACCGCTTTTGTGGGAACCCCATGACTGCGGTCAGCATCGTTCCGAAGCGGTGGGTTTTCGCGCCGGCCAAGCGAAGGGCGCTCCGTCGGCCAGTGGTGGCGCGAGTTCGAGAACGTGGTGGTGAGAGCGGTGCGGGAAGCGTGAGCGGAGCCAGTCGGGCGTGTGAGGGACGTTTGCTCGCGTGGGTCGAGTAAACCGGGTGGGATGAGGTTCTCCTCGTCCCGATGTATGGCTTCCTTGCGTGGAAAATGCCGGCTCAGCGCACTCGACCCCGTGGTTTCAGTGGCACAGGCGGCAGCCCGGGTGCGGGCAACCGGTCCCCGTCGTACCCCTTCACTTCCCCAAATCTCGACCCGCTCATCCAGTCCTCGCGGGCCTGTTTGATGTCGTCCTGCGAACGCCCGACGAAGTTCCACCACATGATGAGCTCCTCGGCGAAGGGCTCGCCGCCGAGCAGCATGACTCCGGCGTCGGACTCGGCCCGCAGCGGCAGTTCGGTGCGGCCGCAGCCGAGGTACAGCATGGAGCCGGGCAGCACGGGCACGCCGTCGACGTGCACCTCGCCGGACATCGCCAGGACGCCGTACTCGAAGTCGGGTTCGAGGGGCAGCCGGACGTCGGCGCCCCGGGTGAGCGCGAGGTCGGCGCCTACGATCGGCGTGTACGCGGTGCCGGGGGAGGTGGCGCCGTCCAGGCCGCCGAGCAGGACGGTCGCGGTCAGGCCGGGTGCGGTGACCGTGGGCAGCACCGGGTGGTGTTCGAACATCGGCTCAGTGTGGCGGTGGGCGTCGGGCAGCGCGACCCAGAGCTGGGCGCCGTGCAGGAAGCGGGCGTGCGACCTCGGGCTCTCCTCGGAGTGGCTGATCGCCCGGCCCGAGGTCATCAGCCCGAGCTCCTTGGGGCGGATCGTCTGGAGGCTGCCGGTCGAGTCGCGGTGCAGCACCTCGCCCTCGTGCAGCCAGCTGACCGTCTGGAGGCCCATGTGCGGGTGCGGCGGGACCTGCATGCCGGGTTCGCCGGCGATGTCGTCGGGCCCGTAGTGGTCGACGAACGCCCAGGCGCCGATCATGCGCCGGCCCAGGTTCGGCAGCAGCCGGCGCACCTCGGTCGACTCGCCGAGTTTGACGCGTCGGGGGCTCAGCAGTTCGCGGACGGGCTCGGCGACGACGAATCCGCGGCCACCGCACACGCTCGGTACGGGCGCGCGGTCAAGGTTGCTCATGCCGCCCAACCTAGTCCCTGCCACCCCGTTCCCGCGCGGACACCACCGCCCCTTCCCGAGCGGTCGGCCGGTCGTGGTGAAACCGTCCCGGAGGGTGTCGAGCACGGGGCGCAAGGTGGCCCACCGGGCGTCGGGGGCCGAGAGGTAGAGGTCGTACTCCCGGCCGCCCTCCCGGCCGCCCTCCCGGCCGCCCTCCCGGCCGCCCTCCCGGCCGTAGCCGAGGTCGGCGGCACGGAGGACCCGGGCGCGGCCCCGGAAGGTGAACTCCCACACCACGGCCGGCTCTCCCCGGAAGTCGGTCCGCCGCATCCGCAGCCTCCGGTACGTCGGGTAGTTGACCTTGGTGTTGGCCTCGATGTCGGTGAAGGTGACCTCGTCGCTCGCGCCCGGGCCCGCCTTCCAGCCGTCGGGGACGGGGAAGGAGACGCCGAGCCGCCGGTCGTCGACCCGGTGGTAGCCGTCGGGGAGGACGGGGGACGGGGCGCTCCGGACGCCGGAGGTGTTCCTGCCGCCGTGGTGCGACGTGGTGGCGTAGAGCCCGGCGGTCACGGCCGCGGTGGCAAGGACGGCCGCGGAGTGTGGGCGGGCTCACGCGGGTGGGGTCCCCGTGCCTGCCGACATCAGGCGCGGGAACCCCGGTCGGAGGGGGCGGGCGTCAGCGCGCCGTCAGCTTCCACAGGTGGTCGGCGGTGCCGTTGTCGTCCCACTGGAGGACCTGGGCGCCGGGGGAGGTGCTCATCGAGTCGACGCCGAGGAGGAGGCCGCTGTTGTAGTTGGCGATCTTGTAGTAGCCGTCGCCGGACGGGAGCAGTTGCCAGAGGTGGTCGGCGGTGCCGTTGTCGCCCCAGACCAGGGCCGTGCCGCCGTCGGCGGTGTTCATGTCCTTGATGCCGAGGAGCAGCCCGCTCCCGTTGTTGGAGATCTTGTAGAGGCCGGAGCCGGCGGAGGTGAGGGTCCAGTTCTGGGTGGTGCCCGTGCCGGTGGTGGCCTGGACGACCGTGGTGCCCTGGGCCGTCCCCGACCCCTGGGTGTCCAGGGCGAGGCCGCTGTTCCGGTTGGCGATCTGGTAGGTCCCGGCCAGGGAGGACGCGGTGCCGGTCGGGGTGATCGTCAGGTGGTAGCCGTCGGTGGCGTTCGTCGTCACGGGGACGGTGATCTGGCCGTTCGAGACCGTGTAGTCGGTGTCCGAGACGGTGACCGGGCCGGACACCGCCGTCGTACGGCCCTTGGACGGCGTGTACTCCAGCTTCACATGCACCTTGCCGCTCAGCGCCGACAGGGAGCCGAGGCCCTTGACCGTGACGGCGCTCGACCCGGCGCCGCCGCCGAAGACGACGCTGATCTGCTTGCCGTCGCTCGTGAGGGAGGCGGCGCCGTCGATGCCGGTCTGCGCCGGGGGAGTGGTGACCAGCATGTTGCCGGACATGGCGCCGTACCACTTGTAGAGCCAGTACGAGCCGTTCGGCGAGGCGCCGGTGTCGGTGAGGCTGTCGCCGAGGGTGCCGTAGTGGTTCCAGAAGGCCAGCTCGGCGTCGTGCACGCCGGCCCGCTCGAACTTGGCGACGTAGCCGACCAGCGAGCCGGGCACACCGACCTCGCTCGGGGTGCCGTACTCCTCGATCGCGATCGGCCGCGGGCTGATGCCGAGGCTGCTCTCCAGCGCGCGGTACGCCGAGACGTGCGCGGCGATGTCCTTGCTGCCTTGCAGCTCGTGCCAGGCGATGATGTCGGGCACGGTGCCACTGGCTTTGGCGTCGGTGAGGAAGGTGCTCATCCAGGACTGGTTCCAGGCCGAGTAACTCGGGCCCTGGACAGGCGTCTTGGTGTCCTTGGCGCGGACCTCCTCGTACGTGCGTGCCCAACCGGCGTCGAACGCGCCCGCGTTGGTGGTGTCCCAGGTCCAGTCGGGCTCGTTCCACAGCTCGTACGCGGCGATGTTCGTGGCACCGGAGGACCGCACGGAGGCGACCTGCTTGTCGACCGCCGACAGCCAGTCGCTCCAGCTCACCCACTTGTAGGGGAAGTTGGGATACCAGTCCGGCATGCGGACGACCACCTTGGCGCCCGCCCGGGCGGCCTTGGCGGCCACCGCGAGCGCGTCACCGGCCGGCTTGGGCTCGCCGTTCGGCAGCTGGGAGCCGCCGGGGGCCATCTGCACGAAGGTGTTCGGGCTGAGGGGGGTGACCAGGCTGTCGGCGGGGGTCGTGGAGTCCGCCAGGCCGTAGAGGCTGCCCGTGGCGACATGGGTGACCGGGCGCAGGGTCTGGTCGGCGGCGACCACCAGGGTGGTGGCGGCGGTGGGGGCCGCCTGGGCGGGGGTGGCGAGCGCGGCTGTGAGGACGGCCGTGCCCACGACGGCCGTCAGGCGTCCGGAGAGTCTCGTGCGGCTCATGGAAGGGGGTTCTCCTCATGAAGGGAGGGGAGGAAAGGGAGGGAGCTCAGTCCTTCACGGCGCCCGCGGTCACACCCGCGGCGACATAACGCTGTGCGAGGACCAGCAGGACCGTTGCGGGGACGGACGCGACGACGGCGGTGGCCATGATCGCGTTCCACTCCTGGTTGTTGTTGCCGATGTAGCGGTAGATGCCGAGGGTGATCGGCTTCCAGTCGCCGCCGCCGTCCAGGGTGTTGGCGAAGACGAAGTCGCTCCAGGCCCACAGGAAGCCGAAGAGCGAGACGGTGACGATCGCGTTGCGGCTCAGCGGCAGCACGACCGACTGAAAGGTGCGCCAGGCGCCGGCGCCGTCGATCCGGGCGGCGGAGATCAGCTCGCCGGGGATACCGGACATGAACGCGGTGAAGATCATCACGCCGAACGGCACGGCGATGGTGGAGTCGGCGACGATCAGTCCCCACCAGGAGTTGAGCAGCCCCAGGTCGAGGAAGATGCCGTAGAAGCCCATCGCCATGACGATGCCGGGGACCATCTGCGCGATCAGCAGCCCGAGGCTCAGCGCGCCGCCGCCGCGCGGGCGCAGCTTGGCCAGGGAGTAGCCGGCGGGGGCGGAGATGACGAGGGTGAGCGCGACGGTGCCGAGCCCGATGAGCAGGCTGGTGCCGAGGTACGGCAACTGGTCGTCCAGGACGGCCCGGTAGCCCTCGAACGTGGGGTGCAGCGGGAACAGGTCGGGCGGGTCCTTGCGCATGTCCTGCTGCGGGGTGAGGGACACGTTCAGCATCCAGTACACCGGGAACAGCATCAGCGCGGTGAGGACCAGCCCGATGGCCGTGTAACGGCGGCCATGCGTAGGGGACTTCACGCTTCCTGCCTCCTCTGGGCCCGGATGTACAGCAGACCGAAGACGAGCGCGATGAGGATGAGGATGTCGCCGACCGCCGCGCCGGGGCCGAACTTGGGCAGCAGCGTGCCGAAGCCGAGCTGGTACGACCAGGTCGCCAGGGTGGAGGAGGCGTCCCCGGGACCGCCCTTGGTCATGATCCAGATGAGGTCGAACACCTTGAGGGTGTAGACGAACCCGAGCAGCAGCGTGATCGCGGACACCGGGCGCAGCAGCGGGAAGGTGATCCGCCGGAACCGCTGCCAGGCGTTCGCCCCGTCCAGGGCCGCCGCCTCGTACAGCTCCGCCGGGATGTTCTGAAGCCCGCTGTAGAGGATGACCAGGTTGAACGGGATGCCGATCCAGATGTTGGCGACGATCACCGAGGTCAGCGCCCAGTCCGGGGAGGTGAGCCAGCCCACCGGGTCCATGCCGAGGAAGTGGAGGAAGTAGTTCACCACGCCGGACTCGCTGTTGAACATCCATGACCAGGTCGACGCGGACACGATCAGCGGCAGCAGCCACGGGATCAGGAACAGGGCGCGAAGCGTGGCGGAGAGCCGGAAGTGCCGGTTGAAGAAGACCGCGAGGGCGAGCCCTATGGCGTACTGGAAGGCGATCGACACGAAGGTGAAGACCATGGTGTGCCGCATCGCCGGACCGAACGTCGGGTCGTCCAGCACCTTGTGGAAGTTGTCCCAGCCGGAGAAGGGCGCGTCCCCGGCCACGAAGGACCTCACGGTGTAGTCGCGCAGGCTCAGGTCGAGGTTGCGGTAGAGGGGATAGACGTAGAAGGCGGCGAGGTAGGCGATCAGCGGGGCGGCGAAGGCGAGCGCGGTCAGCCGGCTCCGGCGCCGCTGCCGGCGTTCCAGCGGTGGCCGGGCGGAGCCGTTCGTCCTCGGCGTGGCCGGGGCCCGGCCCGGCCGGTCGACTCGGGCGATGGTCATGTCGCGGGCCTAGCCCTTCTGGGCGCTCGCCTGGGCCGTGTCCAGGGCGGCCTGGGCGCTCTTGCCGCCGGACAGGGCGGACTGGACGGCGGTCCACATCGGCTGGGAGACGGTGGGGTACTTGGAGCCCAGTCCGCCGCTGGTGCGGCCACGGGCGGCGGCCACGGCGGACACCCACGGCTTGAGCTCCGGGTTCTTCTCGACCTGCTGGGCCTGCACCGCGGCGGTCGGGGCGACGTACATCAGGGTGGTGTCGGTGGCCAGCAGGTTGGAGGAGCTGGTCAGACAGGTGACGATCTTCTTGCTGACGTCGTAGCGCGCGGTGTCCTTCTGCACGGGGACGGTGACGAACTCGCCGCCCGTCGGTACCGGTGCCGAACCCCCGTTCTGTGCGGGGATGTTGAGGATGCCGTAGGCGAAGCCCGCCTTGTCGGCGTTGCCGAGCTGCCAGGTGCCGTTCTCGCCGAACGCGTAAGTGCCGGTCGCGAACTCCTGCCAGCTGGTGGTCTGCGTGTTCTGGAGGACGTCCTTCGGCGCGTAGCCCTCGTCGACCCAGTTCTGCCACAGGGACAGCGCGGCCGTGCCCTTCGCGGAGTTCAATTCGGTGAGGTCGCCGCCCGCGCCCCAGAACCACGGCAGGAACTGGAAGCTGCCCTCCTCGGTGTTGATCGCGGAGAAGGTGATGCCCTTCTTCCCGGCCGCCTTCACCTTCTTCAGGGCCGCGTCGAGCGAGTTCCAGTCCTTGACCGAGGCCGGGTCGACCTTGGCCGCGGACAGCACCTTCTTGTTGTAGTAGAGGGCGAGGGTGTTGGCGCCGATCGGGACGCCGTAGGAGGCGCTGTCGATGGTGCCCGCGCCGATGATGTTCTTCTGGATCGACTTGGTGTCGATGCCGAGGTCGCTGGTCTTGTTGAGGATCCCCGCCTCCACCAGCGTCGAGACGACCGGGTTGTCCACGAGCATCACGTCGGGCGCGTTGCCCTGCTGGGCGGCCAGCAGCGCCTTGTTGCCGAGGTCGGTGGTGTCGTAGGCGGTCCGCTTGAGCTTCACCCCGGCCTGGGTGCCGCACGCGGTGACCCGCTTGCCCCAGGGCGAGGAGGCGTCGAACTGCGGGTACGGGTCCCAGAAGGTGTACGTCCCACCGGATGCCTTGGAGGAGCCCGAGTTGTCGGAGCCGCCTCCGCAGGCGGTGAGGGAGGCTAGGGCGCTGACGGCGGCTGTCGCGGCGAGGAGGGTGCGGCGGGTGGGTATCACGGGGCTGACCTCGTTGTCGTAGGAGGGTCGTTCAGGAGGTGGGCAGCCAGACGCGCATGCTGCCGTCTTCGCGGTTGGCCCAGGCGTAGTAGGGGATGGCGGTCAGTTCGACGGGCTCGCCGTCCGTTCCGGGGGAGCCTTCGGCGGTGGCGTACGGCCACCAGCCTGTGTGGGGGATGTGCCGTCGCCGGCCCGCCGCGACGACCGTCGTGACGCCGCCGAGCAGGTCCGGGCGGTGCTTCACGGCGAGCGGGCGGGTGGTGTCGACGACGACGTCGTCCAGTCCGCCGCCGGGGTGGTCGGCCTGCTCCAGGCAGTACACGAGCGGCCCGCGCTCGATCGCCACGCAGCCGCGTACGGCGTCCACCCGGGGGTCGGCGGCCGTGAGCCGGGGTTCCAGGCCGAGCTCGAGGACGACCTGGTCGCCGGGGGACCAGGTGCGGGTCAGCCGCGTCCAGCCGTCGGTGACGGGGGAGTCGTACGTCTCGTCCCCGCAGCGCACCCGGTGGTCACGGCACCACTGCGGGATGCGCAGGGAGAGTGTCCAGGGGCGGCCTGCGGGGGTCTCCTCGACGGTGAGGGCGATGGTGCCGTGCCAGGGGTAGTCGGTCTCGCAGCGGACGGTGACGCCCTCGGCGGCGTAGTCGCCGTCGACGTACTGGTGGATCTGGAGGCCGCCTTCGTCGCTGCTTGCCAGGTAGTGCTCCAGGGAGGCCAGCAGCCGCATCACGTTGGGCGGGCAGCAGGCGCAGCGGAACCAGCGGGTGCGGCGGGCCGACTGGTCGCCGCCGGGGTCGGTGTGGCCGTCGCGGACCTGGAGCGGGTTGACGTACAGCCAGCGCTCGCCGTCCAGGGAGACACCGGCGAGGAAGCCGTTGTAGAGGGTGCGCTCGATCAGGTCGGAGTAGCGGGCCTCCCCGGTGAGCAGGGCCAGCCGCCAGCTCCACTGCACCGAGGCGATCGCGGCACAGGTCTCGCAGTAGGCACGCTCGTTGGGCAGTTCGTAGGGGTCGCCGAAGTCCTCCTGGTCGTGGTGGGCGCCGAGACCGCCGGTGAGATGGGTCTTGGTGGTGGTCATGGCCCGCCACAACCGTTCGTTCGCGGCGCGGAGTTCGGGCTCCCCGGTCTCCGTGGCCAGGTCGGCCGCCGCGGCCAGCAGGTACAACTGCCGTACGGCGTGCCCCTCGACGTTCGTCGCCTCGCGCACGGGGACGCGGTCCTGGCAGTAGGCCTCGCCGCCGAGCAGGCCGTGGCCGTGGCGGTCGACGAAGTAGCCGGCCAGATCCAGATAGCGGCGCTCACCGGTCTCCCGGTACAGCTCGACCAGGGCGGTCTCCACCTCGGGGTGGCCGTCGATGCCGTCGATGGGCCTGCCGCTGCCGGGCGGGCCGAAGACGGAGTCGATGTGGTCGGCGAACTTCCGGGCCACGTCGAGGAGTTCGGTGCGCCCGGTGGTCCGGTGGTGGGCCACGGCCGCCTGGATGAGATGGCCCGCGCAGTACAGCTCGTGGCCCCAGCGCAGGTCCTGGTACCGCTCGCCGCCCTTGACCAGCTGGAACCAGGTGTTGAGGTAGCCGTCCGGCTGCTGGGCGGCGGCGACCAGGGAGACGATCCGCTCCACATCCGCCGCCAGCCCCGCCGAGCCGTCGTCGGCCAGCTGCCAGGCCGCCGCCTCCAGCCACTTGTAGACGTCCGTGTCCACGAACGGGTAGGCGCCCTGGAACTCGCCCTCGACGGTGCCGGCCGCCAGTCGCAGGTTGTGCAGGTTGCCGGCGGACTCCAGCAGGCCGGGGCCCTGGGGGAGGGACACACGGGCGTTGGTCTCGCGGCGGCCGTGCCAGAAGCCGGCGTCGACGCGGGTGGCCGCGGGGCGCAGCGCGGCGTGGGCGTCCGGGCCGGGACGGACCGGGCCGGTGGGGGAGGGCACGGCGGTGGGGGAGGGCGCGGCGGAGGGGGATGACGGGGCGGAGGGTGTGCGGGGCATGGCTCTCCGGGGTCGGTGGGTGGCGGCACGGAACCACCGTGCGCAACCATTTTGAGCAACCGTTTTCTCGACGTGAAAGTAGAGAGCAGTGCGGGAGGCCGGTCAAGAGTCACGGCAGGAGTTTTCTCCGTTTCCCAGCTGCTTGGCAGGTACGCTGGTCAACTGTCACCATGTCAGGCGTCCGCGTCACCCAGGAAAAGGTTTGCCCGTGACCTCTGCTCCAGGCTCTCCCCTCGCCGGCCGGGCCCGGCTCGCCGACGTCGCCGCGCTGGCGGGCGTCAGTGTGGGCACGGCGTCGAAGGCGCTCAACGGCGGCGGCCGGATGCGACCCGAGACGCGGCAGCGGGTGCTGGACGCGGTGGAGGCGCTCGGCTTCCGGCCCAACCAGCACGCCCAGAGCCTGCACAGCGGCCGGAGCTGGACGGTGGGCCTGATGACGACGGACGGCATCGGCCGGTTCAGTACGCCCGTGCTGCTGGGCGCCGAGGACGCGCTCGGCGCCGGGAAGATCTCCGTGCTGCTGTGCGATACCCGGGGCGATGCCATCCGGGAACAGCACCACCTGGCCACCCTCACCGACCGCCGGGTGGACGGCATCATCGTGGCCGGCCGCCGCACGGACCCGCGCCCGCCGCTGACCGGCCTCGACCCCTCGATACCCGTCGTCTACGCGCTCGCCCCGTCCACCGACCCCGCCGACACCTCCGTCGTCACCGACGACCACGGCGGCGCCCATCTCGCCGTCGAGCACCTGCTGGCCACCGGCCGCACCCGGATCGCCCACGTCACCGGACCCGAGCACCACCAGGCCGCCCGCGACCGCGCCCGGCACGCCGTCGAGCACCTGGAGAACGCCCGGCTCGGCCTGGCCACGGGCCGCGTGCACTTCGGGGAGTGGAGCGAGGCCTGGGGCCGCCGCGCCGCCGACGCCCTGCTGCGCACCGCCCCCGACACGGACGCCGTCTTCTGCGGCAACGACCAGATCGCCCGGGGCGTCGCCGACACGCTGCGCGAGCGGGGCAAGGACGTGCCCGGCGACATCGCGGTGGTCGGCTACGACAACTGGGACACCATGGCGCTGGCCTGCCGTCCGCCGCTCACCACGATCGACATGAACCTGCCCGAGATCGGCCGCATCGCCGCCCTGCTGCTGCTCCAGGCGATCGACGCGGAGCCGGAACCCGGTGTGCACACGGTGCCGTGCCGGCTGGTGGTGCGCGAGTCGAGCTGAAGCGCCTCCGGGGCCCTTGGTCCCATGGCCGCGGGCCGCCCTCCTCGCGGTGGCGCCTCGCCGGTCTCGTACGACGTGCGGCTCGGTGGCATCCGCACGCCCGCCGGTCCGGCCCGGACGGCGGAGCGCCGGTCGCCCGTGCGGTGGGCGCCGTCACCGGCGGCGCGGAGAGGCACCGGTGGGGGCGCGCCCCGGGCTCATCGGTAGGTCGGCCGTAGTGCCGCGGTGATCACGCTGTCTCTTCCAGCCGGGGCTCGGCGGCCTCCGGCCGCAGGATGCCGGTCACGGCTCCGGTCAGCGCCACCAGCAGGACGGCGGATCCGGTGAACAGGCATACCGTGGTGACGCCCAGACCGGCCGCCGCCGCCGTGGTGGCGGCCGCGCCCAGTGGGCCCAGGGCCGAGTGGATGGTCCGGAACGACGAGGTGACCCGGCCCAGCAGATGGGCCGGCGTGAGCTCCTGGCGCAGTGACATCGAGCAGATGCCGGCGATGCCCGTGCACATCAGCTGGACCGTCACCAGCGCCGCGACCACCGGGACGGTCCGGGTCACGCCCAGGCAGGCGACGGCGAGGCCCGCGACGGAGAAGGCGCCGATCCAGCTCACCCCGAAGCCCAGGCGCCGCCGGAGGCGAGCGGCCACGGAGGAGGCGGCGAACGTGCCGACGGTGCCGACGGCGAGGACATAGCCGACCGTCGCGTCCGGGTGCCCGAGCTCGTGCTCGACCAGATAGACCACGAGGTCCGTCAGACCGTACGTCAGGAAGGTCAGCACGGACAGCAGGGCCGTGAGCGGGCGCAGTACCGGGTGCCCCCACAGAAAGCGGGCGCCGGCCAGGAACTCCCCGCGCGGACGACGGCGTTCGGCTGTGGCGGCCGGTCGCACCGTGGTGCCGAACCGGACGAACCGGATGCCGAGGGCGGAGATCGCGAAGGTCGCGGCGTCGATGCCGATGGCGGTGGCGGGCCCGGCCGAGGAGGCGACGAGACCGGCGAGCGCCGGCCCGGCGACGCCCGCGACGGCGCAACTCGCGTAGAGCCGGCCGTTGGCCCGGGAGATCTGCCGCGGCCCCACGAGCGCCGGCACCACGGCCACATAGGTGACCTGGAACAGCATCGAGAAGACCCCGGCGACCGGGACGACCGTGTAGATCAGCCACACCGGGGTGGCGAACGCCCACACCACCGGGACGAGCAGGTACAGCAGACAGCGCGCCGTGTCGCTGACCATCAGCAGCCGCCTGCGGTCGACCCGGCCGGCGATCACGCCGGCGAACGGCCCGGTGAGGATCGAGGCGAGGCCGGTGAGCCCGGTGACCGCGCCCATCTGGACCACCGAGCCGGTGCTGTGCAGCACCAGCAGCGGGATCGCCACGTAGGCGAAGGAGTCACCGAGGGCCGACAGGGTCTGGACGACCAGGAAGACGCGCTGGGCGCGGGTGCCCCATAACGGCGGACGATCGCCTTCCGCTGCCGTCACGTCCGCCTCCCCTGCCGACCCGGCGAATGGATCACACGCTACACCGGTCGACGTCCCCTCGGGCGAACGTCGTTCGGCCCGGCGTTCAGCCCAGCCGCTTCAGCAGTTCGACGGCGAGCGGGGCGGAGGAGGCCGGGTTCTGGCCGGTGACCAGGTTGCGGTCCACCACCACGTTCGGCGCCCACGGCTCGCCCACCCGGACCACCACGCCCGCCTCGGTCAGGCGGTCCTGGAGCAGCCACCTGGCCTTGCCGGCGAAACCGGCCTGGGTCTCCTCGGCGTTGGTGAACGCGGCCACCTCGTACCCGGCGAAGGCGTTGGAGCCGTCGGCCGTGACGGCCGCGAGCAGGGCGGCCGGACCGTGGCAGACCACGCCCAGCGGCTTGCCCGACCGCAGCGTGTCCACGAGCAGCCGGCCGGATCCGGCGTCGACCGCCAGGTCCTCCATGGGGCCGTGGCCGCCGGGGTAGAAGACGGCGTCGAAGTCGTCGAGCCGCACGTCCTCCAGCCGGACCGGGGAGCGCAGCTCGGTCATCTCTTCGAGGGTGCGCCGGACGGCGTCGGCGTTGTCCTGGCCCCCGTTGACCTCGGCGGCCAGGCTGCCCGCGTCCACGGTCGGGACCACACCTCCCGGGGTGGCGACGACGATGTCGTGACCGGCTTCCTTGAACGCCCGGTACGGGGCGGCGGCCTCCTCCGCCCAGAAGCCGGTGGGGTGCTTGCTGCCGTCGGCCAGGGTCCAGTGGTCGGCGCCGGTCATCACGAAAAGGATCTTGGACATGAGTCGCTCCGGGGGAGGAAGGTCACTGACGTTCCTCGAACGTAGGCCACCGGACCCATAAGCATCCAATGAAGGATCCAATGCCTGGCATTGGAAAACCTATGGGTGGCGCGGGGATACTCGGGAGCGTGGACAGCACCTCCCTCGACCTGAACCTCCTGCGCACCTTCCTCGCGGTCTACCGCTCGGGCTCCTTCACCGGCGCCGGCCGGCTGCTGGGGCTGTCACAGCCGACGGTGACCACGCAGATGCGCGCGCTGGAACGGCAGGCCGGGCGGGAGCTGTTCGAGCGGCTGCCGCGGGGCGTCGTGCCGACGGCCGTCGCGGACGAGCTGGCGGCCCGTGTCGCCGCGCCCCTCGACGAGCTCGCCGCCGTCGCCGGGCCGGACCCCGCGGCGGGCGGCCCGGCCGACCCGGTCCATCTGGCCGGGCCGGCCGAACTCCTCTGCACGCGCGCACTGCCCGCCCTGGCGCCGCTGGTGGCCGAAGGCGTACGGCTGCGCGTGGCGACCGGACTGACCGACCCGCTGCTCGACGAACTCCGGGCGGGCCACCACGACCTGGTCATCGCGACCTCCCGGCCGCGCGGCCGCACGCTGAGCGCGGTCCCGCTGGCGGACGAGGAGTTCGTCCTGGTCGCCGCCCCCGTGTGGGCCCGGCGGGTGAAGGAACGGCTGGCCGTCGACGGGCCCGCCGTCCTGCACTCCGTGCCCCTGATCACATACGCGGAAGACCTTCCGATCGCCCGCCGCTACTGGCGCCACGCCTTCGGCCGGCGGCTCTCCTGCCCCGCCGCCGTGACCGTGCCCGATCTGCGGGGGGTACTGGCGGCCGTGGCCGCGGGCGCGGGCTTCACCGTCCTGCCCCGCTACCTCTGCCTCGACCAGCTCGCCTCCGGCGCGCTCGTCCCGCTCCACGAACCCGACGACCCGCCCATCAACACGGGCTTCCTCGTCCAGCGCCCCGGCCCGGCGGAGAACCCGGACGTGCCGCGCGTCCGCGACCAGCTGCTGCGGGCGGCGCGGTCCTGGTAGCGGGGGACGCCGTGGCCGCCCGTACGGGTCACCGGACCGGGTGGGACGCCTGGTAGGCCAGTCTCCGGTCGGCGTCCTCGCCGACGTCGGTGAGGAAGGAGTCCAGACGCAGGAACGCCTCCCACGGCGGCCGGCCACCCGCTTCGGCGAGCCGTGCCACGACGAGGTCCTCGAGCTCCGTGACACGCTTGTTCTTCCAGACCTTGTCGGCCAGGCTCACCAGCAAGTCCTCCACGCGGATGCCCGGTTCGGCCCACGACGCGTGCGTCCCGGCGAACCGGGCCAGTTCCGCGTCCACCCCGTGCGCGAGGAGCAGCTCCCGCCCGGCCGCCTCGTGCCGTGCGCCGGGGCCCGACAGCTCGGCGGGGTACAGGGTCTTGCCGATGTCGTGCGTGGCGGCGCCGAAGAGCACCGCGTCCCGGTCGAACTCCAGGCCGGGGCAGTCCTGTTGGACCCAGCCGACGATCCGTACGGCCACGTCGTGCACCGCCCGGAGGTGGGCGACCAGCCGGGGCGGGGCGGCCATGTGCCGCAGCAACTCGGCGACGTGCGCGGGCAGCGGCTCCAGCGAGGGATCCCCGGTGTCGTCCATGGCCGTCGACAGCACGTCGGTAAGGGGCATCGTGCCAGAGTAGTCGCCGGCGCGCACCGGAGCGCGCCACCTGACGGAGGGTCACCATGCGGGCGTTGCACACGGCGTTTCTTCTCGGAACGGGTCTCTTCTGGACGGTCGCCTATGTGCTGCTGATCCGTACGGGGCTGCGGGAGCGGACCTTCGGCATGCCGGTGGTGGCGTTCGCCACCAATCTCAGCTGGGAGTTCATGTTCTCCTTCGTGCGGCCTCAGTCCGGTCTCATGCAGGTGATCAACATCGTGTGGTTCTGCTTCGACCTCGCCATCGGTTACACCGTCGTCCGCTTCGGCCGGGCCGAATTCCCCTACCTGCCCGGCCGGTTGTTCCTGCCGGCACTGGCCGCCGTGCTGCTGCTCGCCTATCCGGGCATGAACTTCGCCTCCGAGCAGTTCGACAACGGCGAGGGCGCCATCACCGCGTTCGGCAGCAACGTGGCGATGTCGGCCATGTTCCTGGGAATGCTCGCCGCCCGCCGGAGCATCCGCGGCCAGTCCCTGGGTATCGCGCTGACCAAGCTCGTCGGTACCGCCTGCGCCTCTCTGACGCTGCTCACCGACCCCGATGCGGTGCCGCGCCACGAGACCGCGCTGATGCACTATTTCTACGTGGCCTGTTTCGTCCTGGACGCGGCCTACGCCTACGGCGTGTACGCGGTACGGCGTCACGCGGGCGAGGCCGGCCGCGCGGCGGCCTCCCCGGCTCCCGGGGCTGGACTCCCCGTACACGGCCTGGACGGGTAGTCTCGTCAGGCACCGCCGAGCGAAGGAGTCCCGATGGCCGACGTGCCCCCCGAGGCGGAGCGGGACGCGATCATCGCCGCGCTGGGTCCGGTCGTCGACGGCATCGTGGCGACCTTCGGCCCGGTCTGCGAGGTGGTCCTGCACGATTACCGGCGGCCGGAGAAGTCGGTGGTCGCCATCGCCGGGGAGGTGACCGGGCGCGCGGTGGGCGGGGCGATGAGCGAGATCGGCATGCGCATGGTCGCCCACGGCGACGCGGCGGCCGACGAGCTGAACTACCTCACGCGGACCCCGGCCGGGAAGCTGGTGAAGTCCTCCACGATGCTGCTCCGGGACTCCGGCGGCGCGGTGTTCGGCGCGCTGTGCGTGAACCTCGACCTCACCGCGCTGACCCAGGCGCACACCCTGCTGGGCGCCCTCGCCGGCACCGGCACGGACACCGCCGAGCCGCCGACCACCGCCTTCGGTGACGACATCGACGCGGTGGTCGACGCCATCGTCGACGCCCACCAGCTGCGGCAGAACGCCGGCTGGTCCCAGCTGGACCGGGCGCAGCGCCTGGAGCTGTTCCGCGGCCTCGACGAACGGGGCGTGTTCGCGGTGCGCCGTGCGGTCGAACAGGTCGCCGGACGCCTCGGGATCTCCCGTGCCTCCGCGTACAACTACCTGGCGCAGGCCAGGGCCGCCGCCGCGCCCGAGGGGGACCGGCCGTAGGGCCCGTCCCCCGGATGGCGGAGCCGGGTCGCGGGGCCGACGATGAAGTGGTGGGGGCCGGTCGTCGTGTGCCGTGACGGGGCCGACGTGGCCGCCGGGTGGCGACGGGCCGGCCCCGGCCGTGGTGAGCGGCCGGAAGGGTAGGACATCGTCATGGCCATGCTGGAAGTGAAGACGGTCGAGAAGCCCGACGAGCGGCGTGACTTCCCCCGGGGCCACCTCGAAGTGGTGCACCTCACGGGGCTCGACTTCGCCGTGGGCACCTTCGAACCGGGCTGGCGCTGGTCGGAGTCCGTGGGCCCGATCGCGGGCACCGCGAGCTGCCAGGTCCACCACAACGGCTATGTCGTGCAGGGGCGGATGCGCGTGCGGATGGACGGGGAGGGCGGCGAGGCCGAGATCGGCCCTGGCGACGTCTTCGTGTCCCCGCCCGGCCACGACGCCTGGGTGGTCGGTGACGAACCGGTCGTCGTGTACGACTTCGCCGGGCAGATGGCGACGGAGTACGCGAAGGCATCGGGGACGTAGCGGACGGTGCCGGCACCCGATGCGGGTCGGGCGGCGGCGCACGGGCTGCCTGAGGGCGCGGCCGGGTGCCGCTGCGGGAGCGCCGCGCGGGTGTGGAGGCGGCGCGGCGCCATGAATGACCCGGCGGCAGACTGGTCACGGCCCTCGCGCCCGCCGCGAGGGCCGTGACCCTCGTCCGCTCCGGCCCTCGCACGGCCGGCCGGCTCACCGCGGTGTCACACCGGCAGCAGCCGCCCGATCAGCCCCCCGAGCTGCCCGGCCGTGCGGCACTCGTGCATCTCGACCAGCTCCGCGTAGGCGGGCGCGGCCGAGTCGCCCGTGCCCCACTGGGGGCGCGGTTCGGGGTTCAGCCAGTAGAACCGGCGGGCCCGTCCGGCGACGTGGCGTACGGCGGCCAGGTTGGGGTCGCTCATGTTGGTGCGGGCGTCACCGAGCACGAACACGGTGGTGCGCGGGCCGACCGCGTCGCCGTACCGCTCCGCGAACTCGCCCAGTGCCACGCCGTAGTCGCTGCTGCCGTGCCAGCCGGTGAGGGTGGCCTCGGCACGGATGCGGGCGCCGAGACCCTCCGGGTCGGCGGCGCCGTGCTCGAGCAGCCCGGTCACCTCGTCGAGCCGGTTGACGAAGGCGAACACCCGCACCTTGCTGAACTGGTCGTGCAGCGCCTGCACCAGCAGCATCGTGAAGTCCGAGAAGCCCGACACCGAGCCCGAGACATCGCACAGCAGCACCAGTTCCGGCCGGACCGGACGGCGCCGGCGCAGCACCGGCCGCATCGGCACGCCGCCCGTCGACAGTGACCCGCGCAGGGTCCGGCGCAGGTCGATCGTGCCGCGCGCGGCCCGGCGGCGGCGCGCGGCCAGCCGGGTGGCCAGCTTGCGGGCCAGCGGCCGTACGGTCCGGCGCAGTTCGGCGAGCTGGTCCCGGCCCGCGTACAGGAAGTCCACCCGGTCGGCGGTCGGCGCCACCGCCCGCCGGGCGATCCGCTCCCGGCCGCGCCGCTCGGCGACCCGCCGCCGCGCCTCCGCCGCGACGAGGGCGCGGAAGGCGTCGATACGGCGGCGGATCTCGTCGTCGAGCAACCGGTCGGCGAAGCCAGCCCGCCCCTCCCGCTCCCGCACGCCCGCCCGCACCCGGGCCAGCAGGGTCTGCGGGCGCAGCCGGTCGAGGGTCTGGTGCGCCGACCAGCCGTCCGACTCCGGCGAACTCCCGTACCCGCCCAGCGCGTCGACGGCCTCGGCCGCCAGCCGGGCCATGGCCGCGCGGTCGTCGTCGGCGAGCGCGTCCGCGAGCCGGTCGCGCAGGTCCTCGCGGTCGGCGGGGGCCGCCATGTCCGGGCCGCCGACGCCGCGCGGGAAGTACAGATCGAAGACCGGGTCGAACACCGCCCGCTGTCCCGTGCCGTGCAGCAGGGTCGCCGCCAGTCCCTCGCGCAGCAGCTCCCGGTCCGCGAGGCCGAGCGCCTCCACCGCGTGGGCGGCGTCCACGGTCTCGCCGGTGCCGATCCGCACGCCGTGCGCGCGCAGCGACCCGACCAGGCCGGTCAGCCGGTCGGTGACCCCGGTGGGGGTGCTCACAGGGCGTCCAGGTCGAGTTTGGCGGCGGCCTTCAGGATGTCGTCCTGGTGCTTGAGCACGACTCCGAGGCTGTCGCGTACGACGGTCTCGTCGAGCGTGCCGGCGCCCAGCGCGAGCAGTGTGCGCGCCCAGTCGATGGTCTCCGCCACCGAGGGCACCTTGCGCAGGTCCATGGCGCGCAGCGCGCCGATCACCCGCACCACCGACTCGGCCAGCGCCTCGTCGAGCCCCGGCACCTTCAGCCGTACGATGCGCCGCTCCAGCTCCTCCTCGGGGAAGCCGATGTGCAGGAAGAGGCAGCGGCGGCGCAGTGCCTCCGACAGCTCGCGGCTGGCGTTGGAGGTGAGCACGACGAACGGGCGCCGGGTCGCGGTGACCGTACCCAGCTCGGGCACGGTCACCTGGAAGTCGCTGAGCACCTCCAGCAGCAGCCCCTCCACCTCGACGTCCGCCTTGTCGGTCTCGTCGATCAGCAGCACCTTGGGCTCGTCGCCGCGGATGGCCGTCAGCAGGGGCCGGGGCAGCAGGAACTCCTCACTGAAGATGTCCGTGCGTGCCTCGTCCCAGGTCTCGTCGCGGCCCGCGCTGATGCGCAGCAGCTGCTTGGCGTGGTTCCACTCGTACAGCGCCCGCGACTCGTCGACGCCCTCGTAGCACTGCAACCGGACCAGCCGCGCCCCCGCGACCTCGGCCACGGCCTTGGCGAGCTCGGTCTTGCCGACCCCGGCCGGGCCCTCCACCAGCAGCGGCTTGCCCAGCCGGTCGGCGAGGAAGACGGTCGTGGCGACGGCGGGCGAGGCCAGGTAGCCGGTCTCGGCCAGGCGGGCGGAGACGTCGTCGACGGATGTGAACAACGGGGCCTCCGGGTGCGAGGTCGGGCGTCGGGTCCAGGCTCCTATCTAAGCGCTTGTTCAGCGGTGCTGTCACGTGCCTTCCTGTGCCGACGGCCCAGCGGGACCGTTCAGTGCGACACGGTCACCACGATCTTGCCGAGCCGCGTCCCCGACTCCATGTGCCGGTGAGCGGCCACGATCTCCTCCAGTGGGAAGAGGCGGTCCACGACCGGACGCAGGGTGCCGGTGCGCAGGCCGGAGGTGACGAAGGCGGTGGCGCGGCGCATCCGCACCGGGTCCCGGGTGATCTCCAGGATGGTGTACGTCCGTATCTTCAGCGCGGGCATGCCCAGTTCGACGCCCGCCGCCTCGTTGCCGAGCCAAGGTGCTCGAAGCCCTCGTCGCCCCGGTACGCCGGAGCATCGTCGGCCAACTGGCCGCATCGACCGAGGACATCGCCTGCGGGGGCTTCGACCTGCCGGTCAGCAAGTCGACCGCCACGCACCATTTCAAGGTGCGGCGGGAGGCGGGCCTGATCCGGCAGTACTCCGTGGGGACCTCGCGGATGAACACGCTGCGCCGCGCCGAGACGGACGAGGTGTTCCCCGGTCTCCCCGACGCGGTGACCCCGCGGCGCCCGGTCAGCGGCTGACCAGCACGACCTCCAGCACCCGCGGCCCGTGCACACCCTCCACCCGGTCCAGTTCGATGTCGCTGGTCGCCGACGGGCCGGAGATCCAGGTCAGCGGGCGGGTGGGGTCGAGGCGTTCGAGGGCCTGGGGGACGGAGGCGACGACCTGGTCGGGGACACGGACGACGCAGATGTGGTGGTCGGGGACGAGGGTGATGCGCCGACGGCCCTGGTCGGGGGAGCCGTCGAGGACGAGGGTGCCGGTCTCGGCCACGGCCACGGCGCAGGCCGTGACCACGCTGTCGACCCGGTCGAGTTCGTGCGGGGTGCTCTCGGCCAGATCCGCGAGCTGTTCGGCTTTGGTCCGTGAGAGCCACTGCGGGGCCAGTCCCGGTGGCACGACCACCGTCCGCGAACCCCGCTCGCCGAGCAGCCGGCCGACGACGCCGGCCAGTTCGTCAGTGGTGCACCGGTGCACGAGCGCCCGGTAGTCCGCCAGGTTCTCGGCCAGCAGATCCACCGTCCGCTCGACGCCGCGGTCCCCGTGCTCGCGCAGATAGTCACGCTGAACCGCCTGCTCATACGGCCTGTCGTCCGGTCCCGCGTCCGCGAGCGCGCGCCGCACCCGGCCCAGGATCCGTTCCCTGCTGCTCACTTGGCGCCGCCCTTTCCGCCGTTGGTGCGCTGCCACCAGTCGCGGAACGGTTCCGCGGGTACCGCCGGCAGATCACGGGTGCCGCTCCAGGCCCTGCCCGGGCCGGGCAGTGTCCGTGGATGGAGGCGGCGGGTGCGCGAGGCGAGCCGCTGCCCGGTACGCAGGGCGCCCGGATGCGTGAACGCCCAGCGGGCCGCCCGCATCGCCGCGCGCTCGGCGGCGTGCCCCTTCGCGGGCTGGAGCACCACCTTGTTGCCCTCCCGCGTCACCGCCCCGCCCTCGACGACCCGCTCCCGCAGGTGCACCAGCACCTCGGGGATGTCGATGGCGACCGGGCAGACCTCATAGCAGGCGCCGCACAGGGAGGACGCGTACGGCAGGGAGGCGTCGATCTCGCTCCACGTTCCCCTCAGTTGGGGGCTGAGGATCGCGCCGATGGGGCCGGGGTAGACCGAGCCGTACGCGTGGCCGCCCGCCCGCTCGTACACCGGGCAGACGTTGAGGCAGGCCGAGCAGCGGATGCAGCGCAGCGCCTGGCGGCCGACCTCGTCGGCGAGGGTGTCGGTGCGGCCGTTGTCGAGGAGGACCAGGTGGAACGTGCGCGGGCCGTCCTCGTCGGTGGTACCGGTCCACATGCTCGTGTACGGGTTCATGCGCTCGGCGGTCGAGGAGCGGGGGAGCGTCTGAAGGAAGACCTCCAGGTCCCGCCAGCTCGGCACGATCTTCTCGATGCCGACCACCGAGATCAGCGTCTCGGGCAGGGTCAGGCACATCCGGCCGTTGCCCTCGGACTCGACGACCACGAGCGTGCCGGTCTCCGCCACCATGAAGTTGGCGCCGGAGATGCCGACCTTGGCCCGCAGGAACTTCTCCCGCAGGTGCAGCCGGGCCGCCTCCGCGAGTTCGGCGGGCGTGTCGGTCAGGCCCTCGGGGGCCGGGCGGCCCCACTCCCGCATCTCGCTGCGGAAGATGTCCCGGATCTCGGCCCGGTTGCGGTGGATGGCGGGGACGAGGATGTGTGAGGGCCGGTCCTTGCCCAACTGCACGATCAGCTCGGCGAGATCGGTCTCGTAGGCGCGGATGCCCTCGGCCTCGAGCGCCTCGTTGAGTCCGATCTCCTGCGTGGCCATCGACTTGACCTTGACGACCTCCGACTCGCCGGTGGCCTTGACCAGGCCGGCGACGATCCGGTTGGCCTCGTCGGCGTCGGCCGCCCAGTGGACGGTGCCGCCCGCCGCCGTGACGGACTCCTCCAACTGCACGAGATAGCGGTCCAGCTGACGGAGCGTATGGTCCTTGATCCGCTTGCCGGCCTCGCGCAGCTCCGCCCAGTCGGACAGCTCCGACACGGCCTTCGCCCGCTTGGCGCGGATGGTGTGGGTGGCGTGCCGGAGGTTGCCGCGCAGGGTCCGATTGCCGACCGCCTCCCGCGCGGCCTCCGGAAACGCAGGCATTCCCAGATACGTCCCGCTCATACCGCCGGCTCCTCCTCCGTGCTCGCCAGGATCTCCGCGATGTGCACCGGCCGCACGCCCGACTTGAGCCGGGTCATGGTCCCGCCGATGTGCATCAGGCAGGAGTTGTCGGCCGCGCACAGCACCTCGGCGCCGGTGGACTCGGCGCCTCGCACCTTGTCCGCGCCCATAGCAGCCGAGACGTCGGGGTTCTTCACCGCGAACGTCCCGCCGAAGCCGCAGCACTCCTCGGCACCCGGGAGTTCCACCAGCTCCAGCCCCTTCACGGCCCGGAGCAGCCGCAAGGGGCGGTCCCCGAGACCCAGGCCGCGCAGCCCGTGACAGGTGGGGTGGTACGTCACCCGGTGCGGATAGTACGCCCCGACGTCCGTCACCCCCAGCACGTCCACCAGGAACTCCGTCAGCTCGTACGTCTTCGGCACCACCGGCGCCAGCACGGCCGCGAGCGCGTCCCCGCGTCCCTCGGCGCGCGCTCGTTCGCCCATGCGCGGATACAGCTCCCGCACCATCGCCCCGCAGGACCCGGAGGGCGTCACGATCGCCTCGTACTCCCGGAAGACATCGGAGAAATGCCGTGCGAGCGGCTCGGCCTCATGGCGGTAGCCGGTGTTGTAGTGCGCCTGCCCGCAGCACGTCTGGGCCATCGGGAAGTCGACCTCGACGCCCAGTCTGGTCAGCAGTTTCACCACCGCCCGGCCGGTGTCCGGATAGAGCGTGTCGTTGACACAGGTCAGGAACAGGGCGACACGCATCGCGGCTCCTTGGGGTCGGTCATCGGACGAGTGCAGCGTAATGGGCGACGCAAGGCCGGGGGAGTCCCCCGGCTCACGGCGCGGCGAGCCGGGCCTGGGCCCGCCGCCACCGCGCCGGGTCGCCCTGCGGCTCGTACCGCGTCAGCGGCTGCGTACGCACCAGCAGCCGCCGCATGCCGGCGAGGTCACCGGCCGGCCCGTGCGCCCGCGCCTGCACCAGTACGTTGCCGAGCGCGGCCGCCTCCGCGGGCCCGGCGACCACCGGCAGCCCGCAGGCGTCGGCGGTGAGCTGGCACAGCAGCGCGTTGCGGGTGCCGCCGCCGACGACGTGCACCACGTCGACGGGATGCCCGGCCAGCCGCTGGGCGTCCTCGACGGCCCGCCGGTGGGCGAGCGCGAGGGAGTCGAGGATGCAGCGCGTCACCTCGCCCCGGGTCTCCGGCACCGGCTGACCGGACGCCCGGCATACCTCGGCGATCCGCTCCGGCATCCGGCCCGGCGCCAGGAAACCGGCGTCCCCCGCGTCCACCACCGACCGCAGCGCGGGCACGGTGGCCGCCTCGCGCAGCAGCCCGCCGAGATCCGGGTTCCCCCAGGCCCGTACGCACTCCTGGAGCAGCCACAGTCCCATGATGTTGCGGAGATAGCGGACCGTGCCGTCCAGGCCGAGCTCGTTCGTGAAGTTCGCCGCCCGGCTCTCCTCGGTGAGTACCGGACTTGTCAGCTCCAGCCCGGCCAGCGACCAGGTGCCGGTGCAGATGTAGGCGAACCGTTCGCCCTCGGCGGGTACGGCGGCCACCGCGGAGGCGGTGTCGTGCGAGCCGACCGCGGTCACCGGCACCGGCCCGGCCAGCCCGGTCTCCTCCAGCACCTCCGCCCGCAGCATCCCGGCCGGGTCCCCCGGCTGCCGCAGCGGGGCGAACAGGCCGAGGTCGATGCCCAGCCGGGCGGCGACCTGGTGCGACCAGTCGCGCGTACGGGGATCGATGAGCTGGGTGGTGGAGGCGTTGGTCAGTTCCGTGCCCTGCTCACCGGTCAGCCAGTACGTCAGCAGATCCGGAATGAGCAACAGCCGCTCGGCGACGCCCAGTTGGGCCGTCGAGCGGGCGGCCGTCAGCTGGTACAGGGTGTTGAAGGGGGCGTACTGGATGCCGGTCGCCGCGTACAGCTCGGCGGCGGGCACGCTCGCCCGCACCTTCTCCGCGACGCCCTCCGTACGGGCGTCGCGGTAGTGCACGGGGTTGCCCAGCAGGGCTCCGTCGGCGTCCAGCAGGCCGTAGTCCACCGCCCAGCTGTCGATACCGACGGAATCGAGCCGCCCCCCGCACTCGGCGCCGGCCGTCCGCAGCCCGTCCAGCAGCCCCGCGTACAGCCCGAGCACGTCCCAGCGCAGTCCCTCGGGCACGCGCACCGGCCGGTTGGGGAAACGGTGCGCCTCGCTCAGCTGAAGCGAGCCGGGGCCGACGCGGCCGACCATGACGCGCCCGCTGGACGCGCCGAGGTCGACCGCGGCGTACGACTTCAGGGCGGCGCTCACCGCAGGAACGCGGCCGCCACACCCGCGTCGACGGGGATGTGCAGTCCCGTGGTGTGCGTGAGGTCCCCGCCGGTGAGCGCGAAGACGGCGTTCGCCACGTGCTCGGGCAGCACCTCCCGCTTGAGGATGGTCCGCTGTGCGTAGAACTCGCCCAGCTTCTCCTCCTCCACCCCGTACACGGCGGCCCGCTGCGCACCCCAGCCGCCCGCGAAGATCCCGGAGCCGCGGACCACCCCGTCCGGGTTGATCCCGTTGACGCGGATCCCGTGCTCACCCAGCTCGGCGGCGAGCAGCCGCACCTGGTGGGCCTGGTCGGCCTTGGTGGCGGAGTAGGCGATGTTGTTCGGCCCCGCGAAGACGGCGTTCTTGCTGACGATGTAGACGATGTCCCCGCCCAGCCCCTGCGCGGTCATCACCCGGGCCGCCTCCCGCGACACCAGGAACGAACCGCGGGCCATGATGTCGTGCTGGACGTCCCAGTCCTTCGCCGACGTCTCCAGCAGCGGCTTGGAGAGGGAGATGCCGGCGTTGTTGACCACCAGGTCCACGCCGCCGAAGGCGAGCACCGCCGCCTTGAAGGCCCCGGCGATCTGCTCCTCGGACGTGACGTCCACGGTCACGGCGACTGCCTTGTCCGCCCCGCCCAGCTCCTCGGCGACCTTGGCGGCGTTCCGGGCGTCGAGGTCGGCGACCACGACACACGCCCCCTCGGCCAGCAGCCGGTGGGCGATCGCCTTCCCGATCCCGCTGCCCGCGCCCGTCACCAGCGCCACCCGGGTCGCCAGCGGCTTGGGCCCCGGCATCCGCTGGAGCTTGGCCTCCTCCAGCGCCCAGTACTCGATACGGAACTTCTCCGACTCCTCGATCGGCGCGTACGCCGACACCGCCTCGGCGCCCCGCATCACATTGATCGCGTTGACGTAGAACTCGCCGGCCACCCGCGCGGTCTGCTTGTCCTTGCCGAAGGAGAACATGCCCACACCCGGCACGAGCACGATCGCCGGGTCAGCGCCGCGCATGGCGGGGGAGTCGGGCAGGGCATACCTGCGGTAGTAGGCGGCGTACTCCTCGCGGTACTCCGCATGGAGTTCCTTCAGCCGCGCGACCGCCTCGTCCAGGGGAGCCGTGGGCGGCAGGTCCAGCACGAGCGGCCGCACCTTGGTCCGCAGGAAGTGGTCCGGGCAGGACGTCCCCAGCGCGGCGAGCCGCGGATGCCCGGCCCGTGCGAGGAAGTCGAGGACCACCGCACTGTCGTCGAAGTGCCCGACCTGCGCCCTGTCCCGGGAGGCGATCGCCCGGACGTACGGCGCCAGGGCCGCCGCCCGCTCCCGCCGTTCGCCCTCGGGCAGTCCCTCGTACCCCTCGATGACCGCCCCGAAGGGCTCGGCCTTGCCGCGCTCCTTCAGGAACGCCTCGGCGGTACGGATGATGTGCAGCGAGTTCCGCTCGCACTCCTCGGACGTGGCGCCCCACGCGGTGATCCCGTGCCCGCCGAGCACGCACCCGACGGCCTGCGGATTGGCCTCCTTGACCGCCGCGATGTCCAGCCCCAGCTGGAAGCCCGGCCGGCGCCACGGCACCCACACCACCGTGTCGCCGAAGCACTCGGCGGTCAGCTTCTCCCCGTCCGCCGCACAGGCCAGCGCGATACCGGAATCCGGGTGCAGATGATCCACGTGCGGCGCGTCCACCAGTCCGTGCATCGCCGTGTCGATGGAGGGAGCCGCCCCGCCCTTGCCGTGCAGGCAGTAGTCGAACGCGGCGACCATCTCGTCCTCCCGCTCGACTCCGGGATACACGTCGACGAGCGCCCGCAACCGATCCAGCCGCAACACGGCCAGCCCGGTCTCGGTGAGCGTGCCCAGATCGCCGCCCGATCCCTTCACCCACATGAGCTCCACGTCCCCGCCGGTCACGGGGTCGGTGTCGGTGCCCTTGGCGGAGGCGTTGCCGCCGGCGTAGTTGGTGTTCCGGGGATCGGAGCCGAGCCGGTGGGACCGGGCGAGCAGGGCGGAGGCTTCGGGGTGGGGCGACATAGGAGGTCCTAACTTCTTCGACGTACGTGAGGAGGCGCGCCCCGTCAGGGGCGCGGAGAACTGCGCGACCAGCCACAAACGGCCCGCAGTCCGCGACGAACAGAGTTCGGCAGACGCTCACGCACCCCAACCGGCCTGCTGACCACCCACTCGCTCAGCCACGATCTTCTGAGCCCACCCGGACCGTGCATACGCCCCCAGCGGATCGGGGTCCAGCCCCATCTCCTCCCGCACCTCCCGAAGCAACGGCCGCACATCGGTGTTGTACGCGTCCATCAATACGGCGTTCGCCTCCAGCACATCCCCGGACGCCTGAGCCGCAGCCAACGTCCCCCGATCGACCAGGAGCGCCTTGGCCGTCGCCTCCTGGACATTCATCACCGACCGGATGATCGCCGGAATCTTCGCCTCGATGTTGTGGCACTGGTCCAGCATGAAGGCCACCTCCGAGGTGAGCCCCCCGCCGCGCACCACCTCGTACATGATCCGGAACAGCTGGAACGGATCCGCCGCCCCCACCATCAGGTCGTCGTCCGCGTAGAACCGCGAGTTGAAGTCGAACCCGCCGAGCTTCCCCTCCCGGAGCAGCGTGGCCACGATGAACTCGATGTTGGTCCCCGGAGCGTGATGCCCCGTGTCCACCACGACCTGCGCCTTGGGCCCCAGCTTCAGACAGTGCGCGTACGCGGTCCCCCAGTCGGGAACATCCGTCGAATAGAAGGCGGGCTCGAAGAGCTTGTACTCGAGCAGCATCCGCTGCCCGTCGCCGAGCCGCCCGTACACCTCCGCCAGTCCCTCGGCCAGCCGGTCCTGCCGCTCGCGCAGATCATCCTGGCCGGGATAGTTGGTCCCGTCCGCGAACCACAGCTTCACATCGGCGGAGCCCGTCGCGTCCATGATGTCGACGCACTCCAGCAGATGGTCGACCGCCTTGCGCCGCACCGCCGCATCGGGATGGCAGATGCTGCCGAGCCTGTAGTCGTCGTCCTGGAAGGTGTTGGAGTTGACGGCGCCGAGCCTCACCCCACGGTCCTCGGCGTGCTTGGCCAGGGCGGCGTAGTCGTCCACCTTGTCCCAGGGGATGTGCAGCGCGACGGTCGGGGCCACGCCCGTGACCGCGTGCACCTGCGCCGCGTCGTCCAGCTTCTCCTGCGGTGTCCGGGGCACGCCCGCCTGGGCGAACACCTTGAAACGGGTCCCCGAGTTCCCGTACGCCCACGACGGCGTCTCGACTGCCTGGGTCTTCAGCGCGGCTTTCACCGCGGCGAGGTCGGTCACTTCGGGCTCCTGTGACATCGGGCCAGAGAGGCTTCAGTGTGAAACGATTCAGGACGGGAAGCTAGGGGGCCCCCGAGGGTGTGTCAACCCCTGCGTCCAGGCCCGTTCTCCGTGATCCGGGCGTGACCTTGTATTATCGAAATCTTTTCGAGCGCTACCCATTGACGTGACATGTCTGCCATGCCTAACGTCCCCGCCATCCAGTTGAAACCTTTCACGACGCCGTGAGGGCCGCCCCGCCGGCGTCGTCGAGGAGCCTCCAATGACCCACCCGTCCGACACGGGACCGGCCCCGGTGCTGGCGCTGAAGGGTGTCTCGAAGTCCTTCGGTGCCGTACGCGCCCTGCGGGACGTCTCCCTGGAGCTGTTCCCCGGCGAAGTGCACGCCCTCGCCGGTGAGAACGGCGCGGGCAAGTCGACGCTGATCAAGACCCTCGCGGGGGTGCACCGACCGGACGCCGGGCAGGTGCTGCTCGACGGCGAGCCGGTCGTCTTCCACGGCCCCGGTGACGCCCGCGACGCCGGTATCGCCGTGATCTACCAGGAGCCCACGCTCTTCCCCGACCTGTCGATCGCCGAGAACATCTTCATGGGCCGGCAGCCCCGCCGGGCCCTCGGCCGCATCGACCACAAGGCCACCCACGCGGCGACCGCCGCCCTGATGAAGCGGCTCGGCGTCGTCCTCGACCCCGACCGCCCGGCCCGCGGGCTGTCCATCGCCGACCAGCAGATCGTGGAGATCGCCAAGGCGCTCTCCTTCGACGCCCGTGTACTGATCATGGACGAGCCGACGGCCGCCCTGACCGGCAGCGAGGTGGCCCGTCTCTTCGGCGTGGTCCGCACCCTGCGCGAGCAGGGCGCCGCGGTGCTGTTCATCTCGCACCGGCTGGAGGAGATCTTCAGGATCTGCGAGCGCGTCACCACACTGCGGGACGGCGCCTGGATCGCGAGCGAACCGGTCGACGGCATGACCGGGGACGATCTGGTACGGCGCATGGTCGGCCGCGACCTCGACGAGCTCTACCCGAAGCAGGACGTCGAGCCGGGCGAAGTCGCCCTGAGCGTGCGCCGGCTGACCCGCGAGGGCGTCTTCACCGACGTCTCCTTCGAGGTGCGGTGCGGTGAGATCGTCGGTCTCGCCGGGCTGGTCGGCGCCGGACGCACGGAGGTCGCGCGAGCCGTCTTCGGCGTCGACCGGTGGGACGCGGGTGAGGTGGAGGTCGCCGGGCGGAAGCTGACGAACGGCGCGCCCTCCGTCGCGATGGCCGCCGGGCTGGCCCTCGTCCCCGAGGACCGGCGCGCCCAGGGCCTGGTGATGGACATGTCCATCGAGCGGAACATCGGCCTGACCGGACTGCGGACGACGGTGAAGGCCGGGCTGATGGACCGGGGCGCCGAACGCAGCCGGTCCCTCGACTGGGCGGTCAGGCTCCAGGTGAAGTACGCCCGGATCGCCGACACCGTGTCCACCCTGTCCGGCGGCAACCAGCAGAAGGTCGTCCTCGCCAAGTGGCTGGCCACCGGCCCCAAGGTGCTGATCGTCGACGAGCCGACCCGCGGGATCGACGTCGGCACCAAGGCCGAAGTGCACCGTCTGCTCAGCGAGTTGGCCGCCGACGGGGTGGCCGTCCTGATGATCTCCTCCGACCTGCCCGAGATCCTCGGCATGGCCGACCGCGTGCTGGTGATGCACGAGGGCCGGCTCACCGCCGAGATCCCCCGCTCCGACGCCACCGAGGAAACCGTGATGGCCGCAGCCACGGGGAGGGCCGCAGCATGACGGTGGCCGCTCCCGAAGAAACCCCTGTCGCCGAGGTGGCCAAGTCCACCGGCACCCGGCTGGTCGACCGTGTCTTCAAGATGCGCGAACTCGCCATCCTCGTCGTCTTCCTGGTGATGGTCGCCGTCACGCAGGCCGGCAACAGCGAGTTCCTGTCCGAGCAGGGCATCAAGGACCTGCTCCTCAACGCGACCATCCTGGTCCTCGTCGCCACCGGCCAGTCGCTGGTGGTCATCACCCGCAACGTCGACCTGTCCGTCGGTTCGACGCTCGGCATCAGCGCGTTCGCCGCCGGCACCTGTCTGCACGGCGGTGGGAACGCGGTCGTCGCGACCGTCCTCGCGGTCCTGCTCGGCATCGGCTGCGGCCTGCTGAACGGTCTGCTCGTCAGCCTCGGCCAGGTTCCCGCGCTGGTCGTCACGCTCGGCACGCTCTACATCATCCGCGGCGTCGACTCCATCTGGGTCGGCTCCCGGCAGATCACCGCGGCCGACCTGCCCGGCGGTTTCGTGGACTTCGGTTCCGGCGGCATCTCCGCGGTGCCGTGGCCGGCGCTGATCGCGCTGGCGGTGCTGGTGGCGACGGCGTACTACCTCAAACACTTCGGCAGCGGACGCGAGCTGTACGCCCTCGGTTCGAACCCGGAGGCCGCCCGCCTCGCCGGCATCCCGGTGCGCAAGCGGATCCTGGCCGCCTACACCTTCTGCGGCGGCCTCGCCGGACTCGCGGGCGCCATGTACCTGGCCCGGTTCGGCAACGTCGACTCCGGGACCGGCAACGGCTACGAACTCACCGTCGTCAGCGCCGTCGTGGTCGGCGGGGTGGTCTTCACCGGCGGGTCCGGAAGCGTCTACGGAGCCGCGCTCGGCGCGCTGCTGCTGACCTCCGTCAACAGCGTGCTGCCCGCCCTCGGGGTCAGCTCCGTGTGGGTGCTCGCCATCAACGGTGTCCTGCTGCTGCTCGCCATCGCGGCCGACCGGATCGTCGCACTGCGCCTGGCCTCCGCCCTGAAGAAGAGGAACGCCCGCCATGCCTGACCGCCTGACGCGCGCCATTCGCTGGGACACGGTGGTCGGCGCGCTCCTGATCGTCCTGCTCCTGCTGTCGTTCGGCTTCGTCGACGGCTTCGGCAACGCCCTCAACCTGTCATTCCTCCTGGGTAACACCCTGCCGATCGCGCTCATCGCCCTGCCGATGACCCTGCTGGTCGTCGCCGGGGACATCGACCTGTCCGTCGCCTCGACGGCCGGGCTGTCCGGCGCGGTGATGGGCAAGCTGTGGAACGAGGGCATGGCCATCGAGACGATCATCCCGGTCTGCCTGCTGCTCGGGGTGGTCTGCGGGCTGGTCAACGGCCTGCTCGTGACCAGGCTCGGCCTGCCGTCCCTCGCCGTCACCATCGGCACCCTCGCCGCCTACCGGGGCATCGCGCAGATCGTGCTCGGCTCGGACGCGGTGACCGACTTCCCCACGCAGTACCTGGACTTCGCGGCCGGACGCGTCGGCACCAGCTTCCTGCCGCAGGCCTTCCTGCCCTTCCTGGTGCTGCTCGCGATCGCCGTGGTCGTGCTGCACGCCACCCCGTTCGGCCGGTCGCTGTTCGCGGTCGGCGCCAGCGAGGAGGCCGCCCGGTTCGCCGGGATCCGGGTGAAGCGGGCCAAGCTGATCCTGTTCACCGTCACCGGCCTCATGGCCTCCCTCACCGGCATCTTCTGGGCCCTGCACTACGCCAGCGCCCGCTACGACAACGCCACCGGGCTCGAACTCTCCGTCGTCGCGGCCGTCCTGCTCGGCGGCATCGACTTCGACGGCGGCAAGGGCACGCTCGGCGGTGCGATCGCGGGTGTGTTCCTGCTCGGCGCGCTCCAGAACGTGATGAGCCTGCTCAACGTCTCCGCGCAGTCGCAGATCGTCGTCACCGGCGTGCTGCTCGTCATCTCCGTGCTCGGCCCCCGGGTCGCGCGCCAGATCTCCGTCGCGAGGGCAGGCCGCCGAGCCGCCGCCTCGACAGCGACGCCGTAACTCCGCTCCTCCCTCGCCTCCTCCCTCGTCAAGGACGTAAAGGACCTCCGCCATGCGCAAGTCATCCCTCCGCCGTGCCTGCGCGGCCCTCGCCGCCGGTACCTCCCTCGCCCTCGCGCTCACCGCCTGCGGCGGCACCACCAAGAAGGACGTCAAGGACGACAACGCCGCCGCCGCCACCGCCGGCAAGGCCGACCCGAACGCCGCCACGAAGAAGGGCCTGACCGTCGGCTTCCTGCCCAAGCAGGTGAACAACCCCTACTTCACCTCCGCCGACAAGGGCGGCGAGAAGGCACTGACCGAACTGGGCTCGAAGTACAAGGAGGTCGGCCCGTCCAGCGCCACCGACACCTCCGGCCAGGTCAGCTACGTCAACACCCTCACCCAGCAGCGGGTGAACGCGATGGCCGTCTCCGCGCAGGACCCGGGCGCGCTGTGCACCGCGCTGAAGCAGGCCATGTCGAACGACATCAAGGTCGTCACCTACGACTCCGACACCAACCCCGGCTGCCGCAACGCCTTCGTCTCACAGGCCGGCGCCGAGGACCTGGGCCGTACCGAGGTGCAGCTGCTGGCGAAGCAGATCGGCTACAAGGGCGAGATCGCGATCCTGTCCGCCGCGCAGACCGCGACGAACCAGAACACCTGGATCGGCTACATGAAGGACGAGCTGAAGGACCCCACGTACAAGAACGTCAAGCTCGTCAAGATCGCCTACGGCAACGACGACGCCCAGCAGTCCTTCCAGCAGACCCAGGGCCTCCTCCAGGAGCACCCGAACCTGAAGGGGATCATCTCCCCGACCACCGTCGGCATCAAGGCCGCCGCCCAGTACCTCTCCGGCTCCAAATACAAGGGCAAGGTCAAGCTGACCGGTCTCGGCACCCCCAACGACATGCGCAAGTACGTCAAGAACGGGACCGTCGACGCGTTCGAGCTGTGGGACCCGGCCAGGCTGGGCGACCTGGCCGCCCGTACCGCCGTCGCCCTGGCGTCGGGGCAGATCACCGGCAAGGAGGGCGAGACCTTCAAGGCCGGCGACACCACGTACACCATCGGCAAGGACGGCGTGATCGTCCTGGGCAAGCCGACCGTGTTCGACGCCAAGAACATCGGCCAGTTCAACTTCTAGCAGGGGAGCGGTACTTCATGCAGCGCGTCTGTTTCCTCCTCAAGGTCCGCGAGGACCGGCTCGCCGAGTACCGCGAACGCCATGCCGCCGTGTGGCCGGAGATGCTCGAGGCGCTCTCCGCCACCGGCTGGCACAACTACTCGCTCTTCCTGCGCGACGACGGACTGCTCGTCGGCTACCTGGAGACCGAGGACTTCGCCGCCGCCCGGGCCGGCATGGAGGCCACGGACGTCAACGCCCGCTGGCAGGCGGAGATGGCGCCGTTCTTCGAGTCGCTGGACGGCGCCCGGCCCGACGAAGCGATGAAACCGCTCACCGAGGTGTTCCACCTCGCCTGACCGCCCTCAGGAGCCGCATCCATGAGAAGACGAACCGTGCTCGCGTCCACCATGCTGGCCGCCATGGCAACTCCGGGCATCGCACGGGCCGCGTCCCCCGGCCCCTCCGTCACCAAGAAGGGCACGACACAACTCGACGCCCAGGCCGTCTACTTCGTCTCCTACGACGGCCTGGTCAACAACAACTCCTTCCAGAAGAACGGCCTGCTGGCCTACAAGGGCCACCAGTACGCCGCCTGGTACACCGCCACCCGCAACGCGGTCGTCGCCCGCCGGGCGCTGGGCGCGAGCACCTGGTCGACGGTCACCCTCTCCCACCAGCTCAAGAGCGACGACTCCCACAACGTCATCTCGATGGGCGTCTCGAAGACCGACGGCCGGCTGCACCTGAACATGGACTCGCACAGCGACGGCTTCTTCTATGTGAAGTCGGCCGCCGGACTCCTCGACAACCCGGCATCCACCGCGTGGACCTCGTCCGTCTTCGGTGCCGTACAGACCTCGCTCGACGGGCCGGCGCTCACCTCCCGGTTCACGTACCCCCAGTTCGTCTCCACCCCCGAGGGCAGGCTCCAGCTGAGCTACCGCGTCGGCGTCTCGGGCAACGGACGCAACGCCCTCGCCGAGTACGACGGGTCGGCCTGGACCGCGCTGGGGGAGTGGAGCGGCTCCACCGGCACCTACACCAGCTCGCACGGCTCCAGCACGGCCCGCAACATGTACCTGCACGGCATCGACTACGACGTGAACGGCCGTCTGCACTCCTTCTTCACCTGGCGGGAGCAGAACGCCGCCGTGATGTGCGACAGCGGCGGCATCACCAACCACGACACCGGCTATGTGTACTCCACCGACCGGGGCCGCACCTGGCGCGACGACGCGGGCACGGTCGTCGGCACCACCGGCACCTCCGACACGGTGGCGGTCACGGACGCCGGCCTGGTGGTCGACTCGCTGGGCCCGGACCACTCCCTGATGAACCAGGAGAGCCAGGCCACCGACTCCACCGGCCTGCCGCACGCGATCATCTCCTACGTCCCCGGCCGCTTCGGCCAGTGCACCACGGACTACGTCGCCGACCGCATCGCGAACGGCCGCGCCTTCCACCTGCGCAAGAACTCCTCCGGCAGCTGGCAGAAGACCGAGATCCCCATCCCGCTGAACTGCAGCCAGCGCACCAAGCTGGTCCTGGACAAGTACGACAACGCCTACGCCGTCCTCCCCTACGGCCGGATCGCGGGCGCCTCGGAGGCCTCCGGGTACACGGACTGGACGCTGCTGTACGACGGCGGCGGCCTGAACGCCTTCGGGGAGGTCGTGATCGACGAGCTGCGGGTGAAGGCCGACAACACGCTGTCGTTCATGTACCAGGAGAAGTCCAGCGGTACGACCCCCTCGGCGCTGCACGTCGTCGACTTCGCCCTGCCCGCCTGACCCGGTCGGATGTGCGGCGGCTTGACGGTAATGTGAAGGCCCTCCCGCCGCCCCCTCGTCTCACTGGAGGTCCCCGCCCGATGGCCCAGTCGGTGGGTATCAAGGATGTCGCCCGCGTCGCCGGAGTGTCGGTGGGCACCGTGTCCAACGTCATCAACCGTCCGGACACGGTGGCCTCGGAGACGCGCGCCCGCGTGCAGTCCGCCATAGACCGGCTGGGCTACGTCCGCAGCGAGTCCGCGCGCCAGCTGCGCGCCGGCCGCAGCCGGATCATGGGCCTGCTCGTCCTCGACATGGGCAACCCCTTCTTCGTCGACGTGGCACGCGGCGCCGAACGGGCGGCACGGGAGGCCGGGCTCGGTGTGATGGTCTGCAACAGCGCGCAGAGCGCCGGCGAGGAGGCCGAGTACCTGTCCCTCTTCGCCGAACAGCGGGTGCGCGGCGTGCTGCTCACCCCGGCCGACGCCACCGGGCGCAACATCGAGATGTTCCGGCGGCACGGGATCCCCTTCGTACTGGTCGACCGGGTCGCCGAGGGCACCACCGAGTGCTCGGTCTCCGTCGACGACGTCGCGGGCGGCGCCCTGGCCGTCCGGCACCTGGTGGACGCCGGGCACCGCTCCATCGCGTACGTCAGCGGCCCGCCCGGCCTCAACCAGGTCGCCGACCGCCGCACCGGAGCCCTGCACGCCCTCGCGGAGGCCGGACTCGGCCCCGACGCGCTGCGCGAGCTGCCCACCGAACGCCTCGACGTGGCCGCCGGACGGGACGCCGGCGCCCGCCTCCTCGGCCTCGCCGAGCGGCCGACCGCCGTCTTCTGCGCCAACGACCTGCTGGCCCTCGGCGTCCTCCAGGCCATGTACGCGGCCGGGGTCGTCGTCCCCGACGACCTCGCGATCGTGGGCTACGACGACATCGAGTTCGCGGCCGCCGCCGCCGTCCCGCTCACCTCCGTACGGCAGCCCGCCGTCACCATGGGCGCCCTCGCCGCGGAACTGCTCCTGGAGGAGACGGAGGAGCGGAGCGGCCCCGGCACGCACGAGCACCGCCGGGTGGTGCTCCAGCCGGAACTGGTGGTGCGGCGCTCCAGTCTCGCCGCCCGCTGATCCCCGCGGTCCCACCGGCCCGCTGATTCCCGATTCAGTAACTTTCCATGATCCCGGGGGTCGGAAGGCGCATGGACATGTGCTGGACTGGGACCGACCATCCGTCCGTCCCGGGAGATTCGTTGACCGTCAGCTACCGCCAGCCCGGCGTCGTCCTCACCGACCACCGCTTCACCGTGCCCCTGGACCACACCGATCCGGCGGGCGAGACCATCGAGCTGTACGCCCGGGAGGCCGTCGCGAGCGACAAGGCGGACGGGGACCTGCCGTGGCTGGTCTACCTCCAGGGCGGCCCCGGCTTCGGGGCGAACCGTTTCGTCGGCAAGCAGGCCTGGCTCGGCCGTGCCCTGGAGGACCACCGCGTCCTGCTCCTCGACCAGCGCGGCACCGGGCACTCCACCCCCCTCAACCGGCAGACGCTCCCGCTGCGCGGCGGCCCCGACGCACAGGCCGGCCACCTCGCCCTCTTCCGCGCCGACTCGATCGTCCGCGACTGCGAGCTCATCCGCCGGCGGCTGACCGGCGGCGCCCCGTGGACGGTCCTCGGCCAGAGCTTCGGCGGCTTCTGCGCGGTGACGTACCTGTCCCTGGCGCCGGAGGGCCTGAGCACCGCCGTGATCACGGGCGGCCTGCCCTCCCTCGACGCGCACGCCGATGACGTCTACCGGGCCGCCTACCCGCGTGTCGAACGCAAGGTCACCGCGCACTACGACCGCTACCCGCAGGACGTCGAAGGCGCCCGCCGCATCGCCGACCACCTGCTGACCCACGACGTGGTCCTGCCGAACGGCTACCGCCTCACCGTCGAGGCCTTCCAGTCCCTCGGCATCCTTCTCGGCACCGGCGACGGCAGCCACCGCCTGCACCACCTCCTGGAGCACGCCTTCGTCCGCACCCCGCACGGCTGGGAGCTGTCGGACGCCTTCCAGGAGGAGGTGCAGGGCCAGCTGTCGTACGCGGGCCACCCGCTGTACGCCCTGGTCCACGAGGCGTGCTACGGCCAGGGCGACCGCCCCACCGCCTGGGCCGCGGAACGGGTGCGCGCCGAGTTCCCGCAGTTCGACGCGGCCAAGGCGCTCGCGGGCGACGCGCCGCTGCTCTTCACCGGCGAGACCGTCCATCCCTGGACCTTCGACTGCGACCCCGCCCTGCGCCCCCTGCGCGAGACCGCCGAGCTGCTCGCCGCCCGCACCGACTGGCCGGCCCTGTACGACCCCGCGTGCCTCGCCGCCAACGAGGTCCCGGCCGTCGCCGCCGTCTACCACGACGACATGTACGTCGACACCGCCCACTCGCTGCGCACCGCCCGCGCGATCCGGGGCCTGCGCACCTGGGTCACCGACGAGTTCGAGCACGACGGCCTGCGGGCCGGCGCGCCCCGCGTACTGGACCGGCTGCTGGCGATGGCCCGCGACGAGGTGTGACGCCCGGCGCTCATCGAGGCCCGGTACAAAAGCGGTTGCGCGGGTGGCCCGGCGGCATAGTCTGCGCCCATGACCGAGCCGGAGACCAGCCAGCTGAAGCCCATGCCGACCGACTGGCGGCGCGCCCTCGCCGTGGTGGCGCACCCGGACGACCTCGAGTACGGGTGCGCCGCGGCTGTCGCCGCCTGGACCGACGACGGCCGTGAGGTCGCCTACGTGCTGGCGACCCGCGGCGAGGCGGGCATCGACACCGTGGCTCCCGCCGAGTGCGGCCCGCTGCGGGAACGGGAGCAGCGGGCGAGCGCGGCCGTGGTGGGCGTCTCGGCCGTGGAGTTCCTCGACCACCGGGACGGCGTCGTCGAGTACGGCACGGCGCTGCGCCGGGACATCGCCGCCGCGATCCGCAGCCACCGGCCCGAGCTGGTGATCACCCTCAACCACCGGGACACCTGGGGCGGCGTCGCCTGGAACACCCCGGACCATGTGGCCGTGGGCCGGGCCACGCTGGACGCGGCGGCCGACGCCGGGAACCGGTGGATCTTCCCCGAACTCGCCGAGCGGGGCCTCGAGCCCTGGAACGGGGTCCGCTGGGTGGCCGTCGCCGGTTCCGTGTCGCCGACCCACGCCGTGGACGCGACGCCGGGCCTGGAGCGCGCCGTGCGCTCCCTGCTCGAACACCGCACCTACATAGAGGCGTTGACGGACGAGGACCCCGAGGAGTACGCCCGGGATTTCCTCACCGCCAACGCCACGGCCACCGGCGAACGCTTCGGCGGCAAGCCGGCGGTGGCCTTCGAACTGTTCGCCAGGTAGCCCGCCCTCACAGACCGAACGGGGACGACATGAACGACACCGAGCTCCTGGCCGACCGCTTCGAGGAGCACCGCGGGCATCTGAACGCCGTGGCCTACCGCATGCTCGGCTCGCCGGCCGAGGCCGAGGACGCGGTGCAGGAGGCCTGGTTCCGGCTCGGCCGGACGGACCCGGAGGAGATCAGGAATCTGGGCGGCTGGCTGACCACCGTGGTCGGCCGGGTCTGCCTCGACATGCTGCGCTCGCGCACCGCCCGCCGCGAGCAGCCGATCGACGACATGGCCGGCGCGTTCGTGCCGGACCCGGTGATCCGGCCCCTGACGACCCTCGACCCCGAGCAGGAGGTGCTCCAGGCCGACTCGGTGGGGCTGGCCCTGCTGGTGGTGCTCGAGACGCTGGAGCCCGCCGAGCGGCTGGCGTTCGTCCTGCACGACATGTTCGCCGTGCCGTTCGACGACATCGCGCCGATCGTGGAGCGCACCCCCGCCGCGACCCGCCAGCTGGCCAGCCGGGCCCGCCGCCGCGTGCAGGGCGCCGCCCCCTCCGCCGACCCCGACCTCGGCCGGCAGCGCCAGGTGCTGGACGCCTTCCTGGCCGCCTCCCGGGGCGGCGACTTCGAGGCGCTCCTCGCCCTGCTCCACCCGGACGTGGTGCTGCGCGCCGACGCGGGCGCCCTGGTGCGGGGCGCGGCCGCCTCCAAGGTGGTGCACGGGGCGAAGGCGGTGGCCGAACAGGCGGCGCTGTTCTCCCGGTTCGCGGTCTTCGCACGGCCGGTGCTGGTCAACGGCTCGCTGGGGATCGTCACCGCGCCGGAGGGCCGTGCGGTGTCCGTCACCGCCCTCACCGTGGCCGACGGCCGGATCACCGGCATGTACATCCTGGCCGACCCCGACCGTCTGGCCCGCCTCGACCTGCCCGCCTTCCCCGAGTGACGTGACGCTCAGGCGGCCAGGGCCGGCGGACCCGGGGTGCGGCGCGGGTGCACGGTCCGGCCGTCGGGCAGGAGTTCACCGGTGTCGTCGAAGACGATGGTGCCGTTGCACAGCAGGCTCCAGCCCTGCTCCGGGTGGGCCGAGGTGATCACGGCGGTGCGGTGGTCGGGGCTGTCGGCTGTGGGGCACGGCGGCTGATGGCTGCACATGAGGTCGCTCCTCGATGCGTTCGGCTCCTGTCCGGTGCCGGCTGTCACCTCAGTGGTAGCCGAGCTTGTTTTCCGTTGGATGAGTAGACGCCCACAACCCCGGAAACTCATCGGTGAGTTCGGAGCGGCGACGATGGGGTGACGAGCGAGCGAGCGTGCCGTCGTGGGCCATGGCAAGGGCTGCCCCGCAGCTCAGTAGGCTGTACGGCATGCCAGATCAGATAGTCGGCCGGTCGGAACTGCGCGGTGACTGCGCCTCGTGCTTCGGGCTGTGCTGTGTCGCCCTGTCCTTCGCACGCTCGGCGGACTTCGCGCTCGACAAGGCCGCCGGGCAGCCCTGCCCCAATCTCCAGGGCGACCACCGCTGCGGCATCCACACCCGGCTGCGGGACAAGGGCTTCACCGGCTGCACGGTCTACGACTGCTTCGGCGCCGGTCAGAAGGTCTCCCAGGTCACCTTCGGCGGCCAGGACTGGCGCGCGGGTTCCCGCGAGCAGGCCCGGCGCATGTTCGACGTGTTCCCGGTCGTCCGGCAGCTCCATGAACTGCTCTGGTACCTCACCGAGGCGCTGGGCCTGTCCGCCGCCGGCCCGGTGCACGCCGAGTTGCGCGAGGTGCTGGAGAAGACCGAGCGGCTGACCCGGCAGACCCCCGACGAACTGGCCGCGCTGGACGTGGCCGCCCACCGGCAGGAGGTCAACGTCCTGCTGCTGCGCACCAGCGACCTGGTGCGGGCGGACTTCGGCGACAAGAGCGACAAGATTGACAAGAGCGACAAGGGCGGGAAGGGCGGGAAGAGCGGGAAGGGCGGGAAAGGCGGCAAGAAGAAGGACCGCCGGGGCGCGGACCTCATCGGCGCCCGGCTGAAGGGGGCCGACCTGCGTGGCGCCAGCCTGCGCGGCGCCTATCTCATCGCCGCCGACCTGACCGGCGCCGATCTGCGCGGCGCGGACCTGATCGGCGCCGACCTGCGGGACGCCGATCTCACGGACGCCGACCTGACCGGCGCGTTCTTCCTGACCCAGCCCCAGCTGGAGGCGGCCCGGGGGAGTGCCGGCACCCGGCTGCCGGAGTCAGTCACCCACCCCGTGCACTGGACAGCGCGGCGCTGACGCCGGGCCGTCCGCGTCCCGGGCCGTCACCGGGGCGGGTACGGGGCGCCGCTCCAGCCGCAGCCGCAGCCCCTCGGGCATCAGCGTCAGCCGTTCGGAGACCCGCAGCCGGTAGCCGGGGTCGGCGCGCAGGTCGTAGCGGCGCAGCAGCAGGCCGAGGACGAGTGTCGCCTCGTGCAGCGCGAACTGGCGGCCGATGCACGCCCGCGCCCCGGTCCCGAACGGCTTGAAGACGTGCGGGGCCCGCCCCCGCGCGGCCTTCGCGTCGAACCGGTCCGGGTCGAAGCGTTCGGCGTCCGGACCCCACACCTCGGGATCGCGGTGCAGCATCGGCAGCAGCACCAGCGTCCACGCGCCCCGGCGCATCGGGTGCTCTCCGGCCAGCACCGTGTCCTGCCGGGCCTCGCGGGCGAAGGCGGGCGCGGTGGGCCACAGCCGCAGCGACTCGTCCAGTACCCGGCGCACGTACCGCAGCTTGGCGACCTGGTCGTAGTCGGGCGCCGGCGTGTCGCCCCAGACGCGGTCCACCTCGGCGCGGGCCCGGGCCGCCACCTCGGGGTGCCGGGAGAGGTAGTACAGGGCGAAGGAGAGGGCACCCGAGGTGGTCTCGTGGCCCGCGACCAGGAAGGTGATCACCTGGTAGCGGACGTTCTCCGGTGACAGCCGCTCCCCGGTCTCCGGATGCGCCGTCGCCAGCATCCGGTCCAGCAGGTCCCCGGCCCCGTCCGCGCCCGCCCGGCGCCGGGCCCGTACGAGGTCGTCGACGGTGCGGTTGAGGAGGGCGATGTCGGCCGCGTTGCGCCGGGTGGCGCCGCGCAGCAGCAGCGGGGCCAGCGGGGCGGGCACGGTGTTCAGCCGCTGGGCGTAGGTGAGCGTGCCGATCATCGCGGTCACGAAGGGGTGGAGCCGGCTGCGTTCGAAGGAGCCGAAGTCGTGCCCGAACCCGGTACGGGCGATCGTCTCCAGGGTCAGCTTGGTCATGTCGCCGGGCACGTCCACGGCATGCCCGGCCGCCGTTTCCCGGTCCCAGTGCTCGGTCAGCCGGCCGGCCACGTCCAGCATCATCGGGTGGTAGCCGGCCATCGCCTCACGGCTGAAGGCGGGGGCCAGGACGTCGTGCGCCAGCTGCCAGTTGGGCTCGTGGTTGTACGCCGTGAACAGCCCGTCTCCGGCGACCGGCCGCAGATTGGCCACCCCGAGGCCGACGTGCTTGGCGAACCTGGCCTCGTCCGCCAGATCGGCCGCGAGCCGGGCGCCCGCCACGAACACGAACTCGTTCCCGAACGCCTTGCGCCGGAAGATCGGGCCCAGTCGGCGGGCGAACCGCATCGAGTCCTGGAGCGGTGTGCGCCGGTCGACACCGAGGACGTCGCCGAGCAGCGGCAGCCGGTGCGGCGGATGAGGGATGCGCTCCAGCTCCGGCCAGCCCTGCTCGGCACCGCGGAACCCCTTGGGCAGCGCTGCCCCGCCCGTCGTCCTGCTGCCCGTCTCCGCCATGACGCGGTCTCCCTTGATCCAAGCCATCGGTTGAGCGTGTTGCGTGGGTTCCTGTCGTGCGTGGGTTCAGGTCGTACGTGGGTTCATGTTGTACGTGGGTTCAATAAGGCGTTTCCAGTCTGATCCGGTTGTTGAACCCGCGTCAAGTAAGGTGCGGTCATGGCCGCGAACCAGGGTGGGGGCGCCCGTCGCCGACTCAGCACCCAGGAGCGCCGCGAGCAGTTGCTGTCGGTGGGTGCGCGGCTGTTCTCGGAGTGCGCCTACGGCGACGTGTGGATCGAACGGGTCGCGGAGATCGCCGGAGTCTCGCGCGGGCTGTTGTACCACTACTTCCCGACCAAGAGGGACTTCTTCGCGGCGGTCGTCGAGCGCGAGAGCGAACGCATGCTGCGGATGACGGAGGCCGTGCCCGGGGTGCCGGTGCGCGAGCAGCTCACCGCCGGTCTCGACGCCTTCCTGGAGTACGTCGAGACCCACGCGCACGGCTACCGCGCGTTCCACCGTGCCGACGCGGCGGGCGACCAGGACGTGCGCCGGGTCTACCAGCGGGCGCTGGCCGCCCAGGAGCGCCAGATCCTGGCCGCCCTCGCCGCGGACCCGGAGTTCGGCCCGCGCTTCGCGCAGCGCTCCGACCTCCGCCTCGCGGTACGCGGCTGGCTGGCCTTCACCACGGCGGTCTGCCTGGAGTGGCTACGGGGATTCGACCTGTCCCGGGAACAGGTGCGGGACCTGTGCGCGCGGGCGCTGCTCGGTCTGATCACGTGAGCTGGGGCGGGCGCGCGGTTGGCGCGCACCCCGATCTTCGATAGGTTAGGCAAGGCTTACCTAAGGAGGTTGCGGGATGGGTGACAGCTGGACGGCCGCGCCCGGCGTGGCGGAACAGGCCCGCTCGGTGCTCGCCGTGGCGTGGTCCTGCACGGTGACGGCTGACGGCGGGCGCGAGGAGCTCGTCGGCGCGCACACCGTGGACGAGGACGGGCGGGTGCTGCTGCGGGTGCCCGAGGACAGCGCCCTGCGTGCGGCGGCGGTCTGCGCGCCGCGCGGGGAGCCGTCCGCCGTGCTGGAGTTCGCCGACGTCGCGCCCGTCCCCGTGCGCCACCGGATCCGTGCCCGCGTCTGGCTGGCCGGCTGGTTCGCCGCCGAGGACGGCCGCCTGGCGTTCCGGCCCACCCGGGTGGTGCTTCGCCGGTCCTCCGGCGCGGTGCTCGTCGGCCTCGACGAGTTCGCCGCCGCGACTCCCGACCCGCTCGCCCCGGCCGAGGCCCGGCTGCTGACCCACCTCGCCGACGCCCACCCCGACGCCGTCGAACGGCTCACCCGGCTCGTCGACCCCGACAGCCTGCACGCCGCGACCCGCGTGACACCCCTCGCGGTGGACCGCCACGGACTGACGCTGCGCATCGAGCGGGCCCGCGGCCACGGCGACGTACGGCTGCCCTTCCACGCGCCCGCCGACGACCTCGGCCGGCTCACCGAGCGCGTGCACGCCCTGCTGTACCGGGCGAGCGCCGCCGTCTGCCCGCGCGGCCTACAGCGGCAGCGCGCAGACGGCGACCGGTGAGGCGAACGGCTCACCCGCGAGCCGCAGTTCCCCGCTGCCGGTGTCCACGTGGAAGACGCTCACCGTGCCCGACCGCTGGTTCGCCGCGAACAGCAGCCCGCCGTCCGGTGAGAAGGCGATCTGCCGGGGGAAGTCCCCGCCCACCGGCACGGTGTCGATCAGGCGCAGCCGGGCGCCGTCCGCCTCGACGGCGTACCGGGTGAGGCTGTTGTCGCCGCGGTTGGCGAGGTAGGCGTACGCGCGGTTCGCGGTCACCAGGAGCTGGGCCGGGTAGTTGGTGCCCGCGCCGGTGCCGGTGGACTGCGGGGTGCCGATCGTCAGGCGGCCGGTGCCGGGGTCGTAGGCGCACACCGTGACCGTGTCGTCGACCTCGTTGGCCAGGTAGGCGTGCCGCCCGTCCGGATGGAAGGTGAGGTGGCGCGGGCCCGCGCCCGGGCGCGCATGGGCCCGGGCGACCTCGGTGAGCGTGCCCGCGGCCGTGTCCAGGCGGTAGCTGTAGACGGTGTCGGTGCCCAGGTCGACGGCGAGGACGTGGCCGCCGTCGGGGCTGGTGACGACCTGGTGGGCGTGCGGGCCCTGCTGGCCGGGACCGGGGGAGGGGCTGGAGTGCGTGACAAGATCGGTGCGCTCCCCGAGGGCGCCCGTCGTGTCGATCGGGTGCACGGCCACGCTGCCGGACCCGTAGTTGGCGCTGAGCAGCCAGCGCCCGGCCGGATGGACGGAGAGATGGCAGGGTGCCGCGCCGCCTGTGCTCCGGGTGCCGAGGACCTTCCGGTCGGCCAGGCGCACGGCGGTCACCCCGCCGTCCGTCCGCTCGTCGACCGCGTACAGGGTGCGGCCGTCCGGATGCACGGCGAGGTACGAGGGATCGGCCACTCCGGTGACGGTCCCGGCACCGGTGATCCGGCCCGTCGCAGGGTCGTACGAGGCCAGGCCGATGCCGGTGCCGCCGCCGTCGACGGAGGTGTACGTGCCCAGGTGGAGCGGGCGCGGTGACCGCTCGGGCGTACCGCGCTCCGGCCGCGCGGTGACCGTACCTCCCCCGGGTGCGGGCGCGTCCGCCCGGGGCGCGGCGGGCGAGGGAACCGCCACCACGGCGGCCGCCCCGGCCGCGGCCCCGACGAACCGGCGTCTGCTCAAGCCGCCGCGCGCCCTCTGCGCACCACTGTCCATTGCCCGCACCTCAGGTCGTCGGTTGTCCCGGCCGTGACGGCCACCTTCGCGCGGACCGCCCCTCAAGTGCAAGAACGGCAACGCCGGTTGCGCGAGGTGCAATGGACGCGCCGGTGCCGGCGGCTACCACTCGCCGTCCTCCACCGGCAGGCCAGGCGTGTCCTTCAGCTGCTGCACCTGGCCGGGCGACGGCTGCTGCCAGGGGTCGAGATCGTCGCCGAGCCAGTCGCCGACCGGCTTGACGGGCTCGAGGGCGTCCGCGGGGGCGAGGTCCTCGGCGTCCTGGTCGTAGTAGTCGTACCAGGGCAGTCCCGCCCGTGTGTACGCCGCCCGGTCCACCGGGGACGGCGGGGGCGCCTCGCCCGTGATGCGCCGCCACTCCGGCGGCGTGACCAGGTGCACGAACACCCGTCCGGACGGTTCCCCGGACCAGTCGGTCAGCGGCCGGTCGTCCCGGTAGACCTCCTGACGCATCGAGCCGCCGACACCGAGCCCCATGGCCGCGGTCCTCCGGGGCCGCCCCGCCGGGGCCGAGGGCGGCGCGGCCGCCGGGGCCATGGGGATCGCGCCCGCCGGGGCGGCGCCGTACCCCCGCGTCCGCTCCTGCCGGGCCCGCTGCTCCTCGCGCCACTCGGCGAGGCGATCCTCCCGCAGCGGGAACGACCGCAGCTGGATACCGCCCCACACCTCCTCGCCGGTGACCTGGCCCTCCACCGTCGCCCCCAGCCCCAGCGGCACCGCCACGAACTGGCGGACCGTGCCGTTGCCGGAGTTGATGCCGTCCAGCCAGGGCTGGCGGGGCAGGACGAGGTAGTTCTGCGGGTCGCGGGAGAGCCGGTCGCCGAACGGCTCGCCCGACACGGCGCACACCTTGCCCACCCCGACCTGGAGCGCGGCCGGTTCCGTGGTGCCCGCGAAGCTCAGCCACATCGCCTCGCGCAGATACACCGGCAGCATGACGCCGCCGCGTGCCCGCCACTCCTCGGGCACCGTGTCCGCGTTGTTGGCGGGGTCGGCGATCCGCCGGACCGGGAACTCGCCCAGGCCCGGCGGCAGCGGATGGGTGCCCGACTCCGGCAGCCGCAGGGTGCGCACGAACCGCACCGCCACTCCGCCCGGCAGGCGCAGCGTGTTCCCGTCGATCCGTACGGCCGTGCCTGTCATCCGCACGCCCCCCTCACCCTGGAGTCCCCTCGATTGCTCTTCTCACGGGAAACGCCTGCCGGCCCCCAGACGGTTCCGGTGCAGCTGCTGCTGCACCCCCATGCGCTCCCGCAGCCGGGTCAGGCGCGGCATCCGGGCGCGCTGCTCGTGGGAGACGCGGTCCAGTTCCTCCAGCAGACGGCGCGAGCGGTGCTCGGTGTCGAGCTCGTCGATGATCCGGTTGACCTCGGTCAGCACGGCGCCGAGCAGGTGCCAGTTGCGGGGGTCGCGCTCGGCGTCGGCCCTCAGCGCCAGGGTCAGCTTGTCCCGGGTGGCCGCGGCCGTGTGCAGCTCGGCGGTGAGCCGGGCCTCCGCCGATTCGGCGCTGCGGCTGAGGTCGGTGGTCACCAGCACGGCGAAGCTGACCACGGCGTCGGCGATCTCGGACAGCAGCTGCTGCACCGCGGCGCCCGTCTCCGGCGTGAACAGCGTCTCCGGGTCGCGGGCCTTGGCCAGGTCGGTGAAGGAGCGGGCCAGCACCCGCAGCACGACCGTGCAGATCTCCAGGGTGTCCAGTCCCGTGCGCAGCACCACCCGGTGCAGCAGGCCCTCCTTCACCCGCGGATTGAGCCGCAGACTGTCCTCGGCCTGCCGCAGCTCCGCGTCCACCTCGGTGATCTCATGGTCGAGCCGGCGTGCCTCGTACAGCCGTGCGGTGGTCTCCTCCAGCGGCGTCTGGGTCGCGGCCTCCTCGCCCACCCGCAGCATCAGCCGCCGCAGCCGCCGCGCCAGGCCCTCGATGGACTCCCCGGCCTTGCCCACCCACACCGGAGGAGCCAGCAGCAGGTTGCAGCCCATGCCGACGACCGCGCCGATCAGCGTCTCCACGATCCGGGCCCAGGCGGTGTACCCGATGGTGGTGACGCCGAGCACCAGCATGGCGCTGATCGCCACCTCGGCCACGTACTCGTCGACCCGTACCAGGTGCCCCACGGCCAGCGCGGCCACGATCAGCAAGGCCAGGCTCCACCAGGTCAGACCCACCAGCAGGCTGAAGGCGATGGCGACCAGGACCCCCGCGACCACGGCGTTCACCCGGCGGATGCCGTTGGTGAGCGTGGCGTAGAAGGTCACCTGGACGACCAGCAGCGCGGTCAGGGGTGCGGTCAGCGGTGCCGGTTCCGGACTGAGGCGGAGCGCGATGACGTAGGCGATCGACGCCGCGACGGCCGACCGCAGGGCCTGCACGACCACCGGGTCGCGCCGGCGCCGCACGAAGCGCGACAGGGGCGCCGTCCATTCACGTACAACTTGCATCGCTTGCCCCTGTTCCCGTTCAGGTGGCTCATCGAACACAGGGATCCGCCGAGTGGCAAGGGGGCCCACATCGTGCCGCGGCCGTCGGGGAGGGGCTCTGGCCTCAGCGGGTGACGGCCGCGCGGTTGCGGGAGCGGTAGCCGGCGACCTTGGCGAGATTGCCGCAGCGCTCCATGGAGCACCAACGGCGGCGGCGGGCCTGGGAGTCGTCCAGGAAGAGCAGCGAGCAGTCCGGGCTCCCGCACTCCTTCACCCGCTCGACCAGGGGTCCGCGCACCAGCAGGACGGCATCCCGGGCCACCGTCGCCAGCGCGGCGCACGCCGGGTGCCGGGCCGTCCAGCGCCGTGCGCCCAGCTGGGGGGCCAGGTCGGGGCGGGCCGCGGCCTCGTTGACCAGCGCCACGTCGGCCGGGTCCGGCTCGTCGCCGGCCATCGCCGCCCGCAGGACGCGGTGGAGCGCCTCGCGCAGAAGGCGGGCCCCGGCCAGGTCGTCGCCGGTGACCCGTACGGGCCCCTCGTCGGGCGTGAGCCGTGCCTCCTCGAGCCAGCGGGCCAGTGCGGCGGTGTCCGGGATCCGCTCGACGGGGGTGGCGTGCCGCCTGCCGAGCGTGGCGACGAAGTCCAGGCAGGGGCGGCCCCCGACGAAGGGGAACGCGAGCACCGGGTCGGACGCACTGGTCATGCGAACGATCCTAACCCGTCTTGACACCGGTTCATACGGTGTCGCAGGGTGACACCACATGAACCGGTGTCGGCCGTCTCGGCGGCTGCGGCAGGAAGCGGGTGCGGTATGCGTGCGGTGCGGATCGACGAGTTCGGCGGACCCGAGGTGCTGGTGCCGGTCGAGGCACCCGATCCCGTGGCGGGCCCCGGGCAGGTGCTCGTACGGGTCGCCGCGGCGGGTGTGAACCGGGCGGACGCCCTGGTCAGGTCAGGGGCGTACCACCGGGCCGGGCGGCCGCCGCTGATTCCGGGCGCAGAGGCGGCCGGGACCGTCGCCGCGCTGGGGGACGGGGTGAGCGGGCTGGAGGTCGGGCAGCGGGTGGTGGCCCTCGACGCCGGCACCGCGCCCGGCTTCTACGCCGAACTGGCCGCCGTGCCCGTCGGGCAGGTGGTGGCCCTGCCCGACGGCGTGGACCTGGTGACCGCGGCCGCGCTGCCGATCGCCTGGCTGTCGGCCTGGTACTGCCTGCGGCGCCTCGCCCGGGTCGGCAAGGAGGACACGGTGGTGGTGAAGGCCGCCGCGAGCGGAGTGGGCAGTGCGGCCGTGCAGATCGCCGCCGCGGCCGGCGCCCGGGTCGTCGCGCTCGCCGGATCGCCGGCGAAGGCCGCCTGGGCGGGTGGGTTCGGCGCGCACACCACGGTCGACACCTCCGCGCACCCCGGCGACGCCGAGGTCGAGGAGGTGCTGCGGATCACCGGCGGGCGCGGCGCGGACATCGTCCTGGACACCGTGGGCGGCGCCGCCTTCGCCCGCAGCCTGCGCGAGGTGGGGCACGGCGGACGGGTGGTGGCGCTGGCCAACGTCGCGCTGGAGCCCAGCACCGTCGACACCCGCGACTTCTACCCGAAGAACGCCTCGATCCTCGGCTTCCAGCTCACCGACCGCCAGGTCCACGGCTACGACCCGCGAGCCGATCTGCGGGAGCTGGCCGAGCGCGTCGCGGACGGGACGTACCGGGTGCCGGTCGAGACCGTCCTGCCACTCGAGCAGGCCCGGGCCGCCCACGAGCGGCTGGAGCGGCGGGACAACCGCGGCAAGATCGTCCTCGCCGTCGGGGAGGCCTGACCTCAGGCGTACAGCTTGTCGAGGAAGGCGGCCAGATGGCCCGTCGTACGGGCTATCTGCTCGTGCAGCGTGAGGCTCTCCTCGAAGCGTGCCCCGGAGTGGGGGACCTTCTTCCCGCGTACGTACAGGGAGCAGGCCAGGTCGGTGCACATGTACAGGCCGACCGAGTTGCCCTCACGGCCCGCCGCGCCCGCCTTGCGTGCCGTCATGAGGGACACGCCGCCCCCGCGATGGGTCGTCAGGCACAGCGAGCACATGCTGCGGTGCAGGAACCCGCGCTGCGAGGAGGGGAAGCGCAGGGTGACGCCGATCAGCCCGCCGGCCCGCTCGGTGACGAGATAGCTGCGGTCGGGGGCGCCGGGATCCCGCCAGCCGAGGAAGTCCAGGTCGTCCCAGGGGCGTCGGTCCAGATCGCGGGGGAGCGCGAGCCGCTTCGCCTCGCCCTTCGAGCAGTTGACGAAGGAGTCGCGGATGTCCTGCTCGGTGAGTGATTTCATAGGGGCTTCCTGGTGTGTCGACGTGGCAAGTAGGCAGAAACCTAGGGGCACTAGGTATCTGGGGCCGCCAGGGTAGGCAGGCCGTGGGAGGGGAAGCCAATGGATTTCGGGTACGCGCTCGCGCGGTCGGCGCATGCCGCGCTGGGCCACGTCGCGGCACGCTCATCGGGACCCGCCCTCGACCCGGATCTGCGCATCACCCTGAACTTCCACCCCGACCGGCTCTCCGGCGGCCTGCCCCTGCTACAGGCGCTGGCCCGGGACGGCGCGTACCACTCGCAGTTCGTCACCGGCACCAGCAACGGCGGGCTCACCGCGCACCCCGGCGGCGACCGCTGGCGCTGGGAGAGCCGCATCTTCGGCGGCTCCTACGACGGCGCGCCCCCGCCGGAGCGCCCCGTGTACGGCGCGCTGAACTTCCGCCGGCAAGTGGTCGGCGCCGCCCCGCGCTTCGGCTCCTCGCACTTCCGCCTGACGGCCGAGGCGCAGGCCCGGGCCACCTTCTGCTACCCCGACAGCGCGGCCGAGCCCGCCGACTTCGGAGTGGCGGCCGGGATGTCGCTCCTCGCCCTGGCGGAGGCGGACGAGCAGGACGCGCTGAACGACTACATCGAGGCGCATGTACACGGGGGCGTGCTGCTCGCCCGGGACGTCGAGGCGCTCGTCCTGGACGCGAGCTACCGGGGCACGCCCGTCGAGGCCGCCGCCCGCCGCCTGCCCTGCCCGCTGGAATGGCACCCCGGCTACCGGCTGACCGTGCCGCGACTGCGCCGCCACGCCGACTACCGGGGCCCGCAGTACGCCGACCTCGGCGCGGCCATCGCCGAACACGGCGTCCTCGACCCGCGCATCATCGGCGACGCCGCCCGCACCGGCCGGTACCCAGTGCAGGACCTGAAGATGGTCTGGCACACCCTGGCCCGTTTCGGCGCCCCGGAAGGAGCGGGCACCGCCTGCTCCGCCCCCCTCGCCACCGGCGGCCCCACCCTGGTCGCGGGCACGCCGGAGGCGTAGGCGCGGGTGATCGGTTCCGCGTGGTCGGTCGCGCCTTCGGCGGGCAGCGTCGGCCGTCAGTTGCCCGTGGTGTTCGGCGCTAGCGGGTGTTCGCCTGTGGAGCGGGGTGTACTCCGCTTCCGTGCCCTTCGCCTCCGGCGGCCCCACCCTGGTCGCGGGCACGCCGGAGGCGTAGGCGCGGGTGATCTGTTTCGCGCGGTTGGTCGCGCGCCCCAGCGGGTCGGACGCTCGCCCGTCAACTCCTGCTGAGGCGTGAGCCGCTGGGCGTCGGCGACGCCGTGCGCCGCGTGGTCGCGCTCCAGGCCCAGCATCCCGCCTCGCCCTACGTGGCGCTGTGGAACCGCGTCGACGGATTCGACCCGGGCGAGCTGGACGCCGCCTTCGCCGACCGCACCGTGGTGAAGGCGACCCTGATGCGGATCACCCTGCACGCCGTCCACGGGGGCGACCACCGGCTGTTCCGGGAGGCGATGCAGCAGACGCTGTACGCCTCCCGGCTCGGCTACCGCTTCGCGGCGGCGGGGCTCACCCCCGCGGACGCCCACGAACTGCTCCCGGAGCTGCTCGCCTTCGCCGAACGGCCGCGTACCGCCGCCGAGTTGCAGGGATGGCTCGAGGAGCGGCTCGGAGCCGAGAAGAAGGCCGGGGCCTGGTGGGGGCTGAAGGCCTACGCGACGCTGCTGCATGTCGCGACCGGCGCGCCCTGGTCGTTCGGCGCCCGGTCGTCGTTCGTCGCGGCGCCGACGGGGCCGCCGCCCACGGCGCCGGAAGCGGCGCCGCGGGCGCTCGCGCAGCTCGTCCTGCGCTACCTGGCCGCGTTCGGACCGGCGTCCCTGGCGGACATCGCGCAGTTCGGCACGCTGCCCCGGGGACCGGTCCGGCAGGCCCTGCGCGCGCTCGGCGACGCCGTCGAGGAGCTGAAAGGGGCGGACGGCACCGTCCTGTTCGACGTTCCCGGCGCCCCACGCCCGCCCGCTGACACACCGGCGCCGCCCCGCCTGCTCGGGATGTGGGACAGCGTCCTCCTCGCCCACGCCGACCGCACCCGGGTGATTCCCGAGGAGCTGCGCCGCGTGGTGATCCGCGTCAACGGCGACGTGCTGCCGACACTGCTGGTCGACGGCCGGGTCGCGGGCGTGTGGCGGCCGGTCGAGGGCGGCGTAGAGGCGACGGCCTTCCACGAACTGACCTCCACCGCCTGGGACGGACTCGCCGAGGAGGCCCGCTCGCTGACCGCCCTGCTGGCCCGCCGTGAGCCCAGGGCCTACAGCCGCTACGAGCACTGGTGGCGCAAACTCCCCGACGGCCGGGTACGCCTACTCCCGGGCTGAGGGCCCGCGCAAGCCCTCCCCGAGGAATTCGACTGCACGATCGTGAAGTCCCGCGGTAACGGCCGAGGTCACCGGCAGAGCACGCTGGTGCGCAGTACCACCCGCACCGCGAAAGGCAGTTGTCGCGCCATGCTCCCCACCACGCCGCACCCGGAGGCCCCCGGCCCCCTCCCGGGCGTCCCCGTCGTCGACATCACCGCGACCGGACCCGGCCGCACCCCGAACCAGCAGGTCATACTCATGCGGGCCCACGGTCCGGTGCTCGTCCGGCGTCTGCGCGGGCGCGGCACCCGAGGGCGGCATGCTGTTCGTGCAGCACCGCGTCGCCGCCGAGGCCGACGAGGTCTGGGAGCTGCTGGGCGCCGGAGCCCGGGTGTGCGTCTGCGGCGACGGCTCGCGGATGGCACCCGGCGTCCGCGAGGCGTTCCGTACGCTGTACCGGGACCGCATGCCCGGTGCCGACGAGCCGGCGGCCGGGCAGTGGCTCGACACGCTGGTGGCAGCGGGCCGTTACGTCGAGGACGTGTACGCGGCCGGCTGGCCCGAAGGGGAGGGGCGGGCGCACGGTGGTGGACTCCTGGGAACGGGCCCGGCTGGTGCTGGAGGGCTCCCGCATTCCGTCCGGCCTGCTGGCCGGCGTGCGCCCGCTGGGCGGTGGCACGTACAACACCGTGGAGGAGCTGCGGCTCACCGACGGCAGCCGGTACGTGCTGAAGATCGCGCCCACCGCGCCCGGCCTGCGTTACGAGTCCCGGCTGCTGATCTCCGAGGCGGAGTTCTGCCGGGTGGCCGCCGAGGCCGGGGTCACCGCGCCGAGCGTGGTGGCCGCCGGCGGCGACACCGGCGTGGCCCACCTGCTGATGACGCTCTGCCCGGGCGAACCCTGGGACGGATCGGTGACCGAGGCCGAACGCCCGGCACTGCGCGGGGAACTGGGCCGCCAGGTCGCCCGTCTGCACCGGCTGCGCGGGCCGGGCTTCGGCTATCCCTCCGGCGCCCTGGGCCCGCTCGCCCAGGACTGGCGGACCGCGTTCACCGCGATGTTCGAGGCGATCCTCGACGACGCCCGCCACTACGCGGCCCGCCTGCCCCGCCCCGCCGACGCGGTGGCCCGCACCGCCCGCGCCGCGTACGGCACGCTGGAGGAGGTCACCGTCCCGCGCCCCGTCCACTTCGACCTGTGGCAGGGGAACATCCTGCTGGACCGCTCGGCCGGGGACGTCCGCATCGGCGGCCTCATCGACGGCGAGCGGATGTTCTGGGGCGACCCCCTGGCCGACTTCGTCTCGCTCGCCCTGCTCGGCGACATCACCCGGGACGAGGCGTTCCTCGCGGGCTACCGCGAGGCCGGCGGAGCGGCCGAGCTCGACGGCCCGGCCCGGCTCCGGCTCGCCCTCTACCGCGCCTACCTCTACCTGATCATGCTGACCGAGACGGTTCCGCGGGCGGTGGGGGAGGAGCGCGAGCGCTGGGTGCAGGAGGCGGTCGCCCCGGAGCTCGTCGCCGCGCTGGACGAGATCCAGGAGGCGGCTCCGCCTTCCTGAGCCCTCTCGGCGCGCGCTTAGCTCACAACATGAACTAAGGGTTGACGAATGTCGCGCCAGCCCCGTCCGCAAGGGTATGTTGCAGATCGGACAGGGTTCGGAAGGAGCCACATGGCGGGGCGGAACGGGCGCACGGTACGCGACCTCAGACGGGGCAACCGCACGGCGGTGCTGCAACGGCTGTACTTCGACGGCCCCCTCAGCCGCTTCGAGCTCGGCCCGGCGACCGGGCTGAGCTCCGGCTCGGTCAGCAACGTGGTCGCGGACCTGGTCGCCGACGGGCTGGTCGAGGAGGCCGGCAGCGTCGACTCCGACGGCGGACGCCCCCGCACCCTGCTGCGGGTCGCCCCGGACAGCGGCCACATGATCGGCGTCGACGTCGGCGAGACCCGCGTCCGCGTCGAGCTGTTCGACCTGACCCTCACCGAACTCGCCCGCGCCGAACGCCCCTTGACCCGGCAGGGGTACGACGTCGACGGCATCGTCGGACACATCCGCGACGGCGTCGCCGAGGTCCTCGCGGGCGCGCGGACCGCTCCCGAGCGGCTGCTCGGCGTCGGGGTCGGCGTCCCCGGCATCGTGGAGCGCACCGCCGACCGGGGCGCCGTGGTGCACGGGCAGACCATCGGCTGGGACGCCGTACCGCTGGAGTCACTGCTCCGCTCCGGCTCCCAACTCCCGGACACCGTTCCGTACTTCATCGACAACGGCGCCAAGACCCTCGGTCAGGCCGAGATGTGGTTCGGCGCCGGGCGCGGCGCCCGCAACGCGATCGTGGTGCTGTTCGGCTCCGGCGTCGGTGCCTGCCTCGTCACGCCGGAGGTGGAGCACGGCCGGGCCGTCGAGTGGGGGCATCTGACGGTACGGGTGCGCGGGCGCCGCTGCCGCTGCGGGGCGCCCGGCTGCCTGGAGGCCTACGCGGGCGCCGAGTCGCTGCTCGACCGCTGGCGGGAGGAGGGCGGACGCCCGCCGGAGGGCACCGACGAGGAGACCGCGCTCACCGCGATGCTCGCCGCCGCCTACCCGCCCGAGGGCACGGCCGCCGACCCGCTCGCACTCGCCGTCCTGGAGGAGACCGCCGAGTACCTCGGCGCCGGCCTGTCCGACCTGATCAACCTGTTCCAGCCCGAGCGGATCCTGATCGGCGGCTGGGCCGGGCTCCAGCTCGGCGCCCGCTTCCTGCCCGCTGTACGCCGGCACGCCACCACGTACGCGCTGCGCCACCCGGCCGAGAAGGTCACCATCGACCTGGGCCGGCTCGGCCCCGACGCGGTCACGGTGGGCGCGGCGATCCTGCCCCTGGCCGACTTCTTCGCGCGCGGCGGCCGACGCGAGGAGCCGACCGCCGAGGACCGGCTGCCGGCCTGGCGCAGGGCACTGCGGGAACGGGCACCCGACGCGTGAGGACACGGCCGCGGGCTCGGGCTGCACGGCCGCGGGCTCGGGCTGCACGGCCGACGGCTCGGGCTGCACGGCCGACGGCCGTGGCTCAGGCCGAGGGCTCGTCCGGCACGGGATGCTCGGTCTGCTCCGTCCCCGAGCGCGGCGCGCCCTGCCGTCCGGTCCCGGCCTCGTCGGTGTCGGGCACGTCCTCCTCTGCGGTGTCGTCGAGCCCCTCGCCCGGCGCCACCTCCCAAGGGTCCTCGTCCGGTCGCGCCTGCTGGTCCGGCAGGTCCCGCGGCACGGGATGGGCTTCCCCGGGCTTTTCGTGGCGGTCGTCGGCCATGGCGTCCTCCCCTCGGGTCGATGCGCGGGGCAGCCGCGCGGAATACACGAGTACCAGCACTCTGACCTGCGAAACCTCAGCCGACCTTGCGGCCCCGCAGCGGCTCGGTGCCGGCCCCCGCGCCCTGCTGGAGCCCGCTCAGGAACTCCTGGAGCACGTCCGTCGCGGTGCGCTCCGGCCGCCAGCCCAGTTCGGTACGCGCGCGCGTGCAGTCCATGATCGGCAGCCGCAGCACCGCGTCGAACAGGTGCGGGGAGGCCGGCACCAGGTGCAGCCCCCAGGCGGCGGCGAGCGCGGACCGCGCCGCGGTGCGGGGCAGCCGTACCGGGCGGGTGCCGAGCATCCCGCTCAGCAGCTCGGCGTCGACCGGTGGTTCGGCCGCCAGGTTGTAGGCGCCCCGCGCCTGAGGCGAGTGCAGCGCCATGCGGTACGCCTCGGCCGCGTCGTCGGTGTGCAGCGCCTGCACCCGCAGACCGGGTACGTCCGGCAGGAAGCGCATCAGCTCGGGGCGGGCCAGCGGGCCCGGCAGGAAGCGGCCGCCGAAGATCCGGCGCTGCTCGCTCGCCGACTCCCGCTTGAAGAGGAAGGCCGGGCGCATCCGCACCACCCGCACATCGGCGTGGTCGCGCTCGAAGATGTCCAGGGCCCGCTCCAGGTAGGCCTTCTCACGGCAGTACGCGGCGTCCGGCCAGCCGTGCGTCGGCCACGACTCGTCCACCGCGTAGTCCTTCGGTCCCGGCGAGTACGCGCCGACCGACGAGGCGTGCACCAGCACCGGCACCCTCGCCGCGGCCACCGCCTCGAACACGCGGATGCTCCCGAGTACGTTGGTCCGCCAGGTCTTCGCCGGGTCGTGCGTCGGCTGGAACGCCCACGCCAGGTGGACCACGGCGTCGGCCCCCGCGAACCGCTCGGCGAGATCGGCCTGCTCCGACGCCACGTCCACCCGGGACCACTCGGTCTTCGGGGGCATCCACTCCGGCGTCCGGCGGGCCAGCCCCCGCACCCACTCGACCTGTGGATCCTCCGCCAGCAGGCGCACCATGCTCGTACCTACGTTGCCGGTGGCGCCCGTGACCACGACCTTGCTCCCCGCTGCGCTGCTCACCTTCGGCTCCTCTCGGTGGCGGCTGACGGCCGGACCGTCCGAGTACCCGGTTCGCCGGCCATGCACGCGGCCGGTCGCCGGTCATTACGCGTGAGGTAATCGACCCCGGCCGCCGGAGCCGGAACCATCGAGGACGTACCCACCCCACCGGATTCCAGGAGGACGTTCCATGCCGTACTTCGAGAGCCCCGTCGACGGTGTACGCCTGCACTACGTCGACTACGGGCCCGCCGCCGGCCCGGTGATCGTCTTCGTGAACAGCGCCTGGCTGGGCAACGAGCTGTGGGAGTTCCAGATGCTGCCGCTGGCGGCGGCGGGCTACCGGTGCGTGAGCATGGACCGGCGGGGACACGGGCGCTCCGACGACGTGTGGGGCGGGTTCGACCTCGACAGCCTCGCCGACGACCTGCGGGGGCTCCTCGACCACCTCGACCTGCGCGAGGTCACGATGGTGGGTCACTCGCTGGGCAGCGTCGAGGTGGTGCGCTGCCTGACCCGGCACGGCGACGACCGGGTGGCCCGGGTCGCCCTCGTCAGCGGCATCGCGCCCGGAGTGGTCCGGACGGCCGACAACCCGGACGGTGTGGACCCCGCCGACGCGCGCGCCGCCAACGAGGTCTACCGGCGCGACCGGGCGGGCTTCTACGAGGACGGAGCCGACCCGTTCTTCGGCATCGGCCTGCCCGGCATCGAGGTGTCGCCGGCCTTCCGGCGCCACATCGTCGACCGTTGCCTGGCCACCACCCCGCACGCGTCGATCGCCGTACAGGATCTGGCCGTCGCGGTGGACGTCACCGCCGAGATGCCCAAGCTGCGGATGCCCGTGCTGGTGGTGCACGGCACGCACGACTTCTCGGCGCCGCTGGAGGTGACCGGCGCCCGCTCGGCGCGGCTCGTGCCGGACGGCACGCTGAAGGTCTACGAGAACGCGGGCCACGGCCTGCCTTTCACCCACGGCGAGCGGCTCACGGCGGATCTGCGGGCCTTCGTCGACGGTGGGGCATGACGGAGCCGGACATGAGAGAGCCCCGACCGGACGGGGGAAGACCGGTCGGGGCAGCCAAGGTGTGGGCGCGGATGGCGGTCGCCTCTCGGCGAAAGGCTCCACAGGGCTTCAGCCGAACGATCGTCCCTGTGGGCAAAAGGTGAGGCCCGGGGACACTGTCCCATCCACACCCACGGTTGGTTCAACGGGGAACCACCGGTGGTTGTTCCGATGTGTGCTGTCCTGTGGGGTGATGTGTGTCACTGTCCGGACTCGCCGACGGGGTGGGGAACGGTCTCCGCCCACAGGTTCTCGGCCTGGAGCAGAAGCGAGCCGAGGACCGCCGCCCGGGGCGCCTCCCGTCCCGCGTGCTCCCGCAGGCCCTCCTCCAGTTGCCGACGCAGTTCCCGCCGCGCCTCCTCGGCGTCGTCCTGCCGGGCGCCGGAATCCCCGTTGGAATCCCCGTCGGAATCCCGGCCGGCGCATCCGGCGGAAGCCGCGTCGGGTCGTCCGTCCAGCAGACGGCCGCTCTCCGCGTGGCACGCCCGGGCGATCAGTTCCAGCAGGTCCGCGTACGGCTCCAGCAGCGCCGGGTCCGGAGCCGTGGCCGTACGGCCGTCGTCGGCGGCGACCACGAGCGTCCGGGTCAGGGCGCGCATATGACCGGTGACCCGGCTCCAGCGCTCGTCCTCCTCCTCCGGCGGAATGTCCGTGGGGACCCGGCGCAGGGCGCGCAGGGTGCGGTTGGTCAACCGCAGGCTCTCCCGGCTCCAGCCGCGGGCCGAGCGCAGCGATTCCAGCCGCTGCTCGAGCCGGGCCGAGCGGTGCGACCAGTCGGCCGCGGCATCGGCGTCCCAGCCCCCGTGGCGGACACCGGCGGCGATCGCGCACAGCATGTCGCCCGCCTCACGGGCCAGCGCCGCGAGGTTCTCCCGCACGTCCCGCAGGTGGATCGGCGGCAGCACGAACGCGTTGACGGCCACCCCGATCACCGCGCCCAGCGCGGCCTGTCCCACCCGGTGCCCGACCGAGGCCGCCGTCACGCTGCCGGCGGCCAGGGTGAACACCGCCGTGGTGGCGCCGTAGATCCCCTGGTCGCCGAAGCGTGACCAGTTCGCCAGCAGCATCAGCACGGGCAGGGACACGGCGAGCGCGCCCAGTGTGTTCCCGGTCAGCGCCAGCGCCGCCGAGGCCAGCAGCGTGCCGGTGCAGATCGCCGAGAGCTGCTGCGCGGCCTGCAGCAGCGAGCTGTACACCGTGGCCTGCACCATCACCAGCGCCACCCAGGGCGCCATCAGGGCCAGCGGGTCGCCCAGCACGTCCTTCGCCAGGACCCAGGCCAGCAGCGCGGCCCCGGCGGCCTTGAGGGACTGCACCAGCAGGTCCCGTTCCCGGCCCGGGCCGCGCCAGGCCGCCCGTGTGGACCCGCCTACACCTCTCGCGCCCCGGCGCAGCGCCTGCCGGGGAGTCTGCATCACGCTCGTCATCCGATGCGGGTATCCCAAGATCGCCGTTCCTCAGCACCGGAATCCGGGCCCGGGCCGTGCTCAGGCCAGCGGACTGCCGCCCAGGGACGCCAGCAGGTGCGCGGGATCGTCGTAGACCGCCTCCGCGCCGGCCTCCTCCAGGTCGCCGCGGGGAATGCCGCCGCACAGGACGCCCACGCAGCGCACCCCGGCCCGCCGGCCGGCCCGCATGTCCCACACCGTGTCGCCCACGAACACCGCTCGCTCCGCGGGCACCCCGGCCAGCTCCAGCGCGTGCTCGACGGGCTCGGGCGCGGGCTTGCCCCGCTCCACGTCGTCGGCGCTCGCGGTGGCCGTGATGGCCTCGTCCGCGTCGATCGCCCGGCGCAGCGCGCCCAGCTCCGCGCCGCTCGCCGAGGTGGCCAGGACCACCGCCCAGCCGTCCCCGTGCAGGCGCCTGAGCAGTTCCCCGGCGTCCCGGAGCGCGGGCAGCCGGTCGAAGTACTGGCCGTACAGCGCCTTGTGCGCGGCGCTGAGCTCACCGTCCCGGTCCTTGTCGCGGGCGTCGCCCAGCAGATGGGCGATCAGGTCGGTGGAGCCGAGCCCGACGGCCCGGTGCACGGCGTGCATGGGCACGCGGTGGCCCGCCTGCCGGAAGGCCTCCCACCAGGTCACGACATGCAGGTGGTTGGTGTCGACGAGCGTTCCGTCGACGTCGAAGACTGCGGCACGGGCACGGTCCATCCGGGGACCTTTCTCTCTGGAGCCTCTGGAGTCTCTTAGGTCTCTGGGGTCTCTCTGGTGCGTCTCGTGCCGCACGGGTACCACGTCAGGAACCCGCCACGCCGGACGGCGTCCGGCGCTCCCTCGTCCAGGCCAGCAGTTCGTCCATGGACCAGGTGGTCACCACCCGCTCGGGCGGCACCCCGCACTCCTCCGCCCGCGCGCACCCGTGGATCTGCCAGTCCAGCTGACCGGGCGCGTGCGCGTCGGTGTCGACGGAGAACAGCACACCCGCCTCGACCGCCCGCCGCAGCAGCCGCCGCGGCGGGTCCAGCCGCTCCGGGCGGGAGTTGATCTCCAGGGCCGTGCCGGTCCCGGCACAGGCGGCGAACACCTCGTCCGCGTCGAACTCCGACTCCGGCCGTCCCCGTCCGGTCACCAGCCGTCCGGTGCAGTGGCCGAGGACGTCCGAGTGCGGGTCGCGGACGGCGGCCACCATGCGGCGGGTCATCGACCGGGCGTCCATGCGCAGTTTGGAGTGCACCGACACCACCACCACGTCGAGCCGGTCGAGCAGTTCCGGCTCCTGGTCGAGCGAGCCGTCCTCGAGGATGTCGCACTCGATGCCGGTCAGCAGCCGGAACGGGGCCCAGGTCTCGTTGAGCTCCGCCACCACCCGCAGCTGTTCGCGCAGCCGCTCGGGGGACAGGCCGCGTGCCACCGTCAGCCGGGGCGAGTGGTCCGTCAGTACCGCCCACTCGTGGCCGAGCCCGGCCGCCGCCCGGCCCATCTCGTCGATCGGGCTGCCGCCGTCGGACCAGTCCGAATGCAGATGGCAGTCGCCGCGCAGGAGCGCCCGCAGCCGCTCGCCGCCCCGTGCGAGCGGGCTCTCCGCCTCGCCCTCCAGCTTGCGCAGATAGCCCGGTGTCTCTCCGGCCAGCGCCTCGCGCACGACCTGCGCGGTCTTCGGGCCGACACCCTTCAACGACTCCAGCGTCCCCGCCGACGCCCGCTCGGCCACCTCCTCGGCAGGCAGTCCGGTAAGCACCCGGGCGGCCGTACGGAAGGCACGTACCCGGTAGGTCGGCGCCAGGGACCGCTCCAGCAGGAAGGCGATCCGGTCCAGTGCCTCGACGGGCTCCATGCCACCTCCCCTTCCTCGCGTGCCCCTCCAGGGTTCCCCAGCGGCGCCGGGGCCGCACGGCGGCCTGCCGGTTTGCCCGGTCCGCACCCGGGTACTGCGGTGCTCCGTCCACCTGCCCCACGTGGAGGAGGCCTGTCATGACCGCTCCCGCCGCACCGCGCTCCCCGGTGGCCGTGATCACCGGCGCCGACTCCGGCATCGGCCGCGCCACCGCCGTCCGCCTGGCCCGGCAGGGCGTGGACATCGGCATCACCTGGCACACCGACCTCAAGGGCGCGGAGGAGACCGCCGAAGAGGTGCGCGCCGCCGGGCAGCGGGCCGTCGTGACGCAGATGGACCTCACCCGGCTGCCCGGCGCGGCCGGCGCGGTCGACGAGCTGTGCGACCGGCTCGGCAGGCTCGACATCCTGGTCAACAACGCCGGTACGGGGACCTCGACGCCCTTCCTCGACCTGGAGCCGGACACGGTGCGCGAGGTCATCGACGTCGACCTGCTCGGCCCCTTCCTGTGCGGGCAGCACGCGGCCCGGCACATGATCCGGCAGGGCGACGGCGGCCGGATCGTGAACGTCACCTCCGTCCACGAACACCAGCCCCGGGTGGGCGCGGCCCCGTACTGCGCGGCCAAGGGCGGCCTCGGCCTGCTCACCCAGGTCATGGCGCTGGAACTCGCCGAGTACGGCATCACGGTCAACGCCGTCGCCCCCGGCGAGATCGCCACGCCCATGACCGGCCAGGAGGACACGGACCCGCACACCGAGAGCCGCCCCGGCGTGCCGCTCGGCAGGCCGGGTGACGCCCGGGAGGTCGCGGCCGTCATCGCCTTCCTGACGGGCCCGGACGCCTCCTACGTCACCGGCGCCTCCTGGGCTGTCGACGGCGGCATGCTCCGGATGGGCCCGATGGCCGGCTCGCACCTCGGGAGCGACGACTGGCGGCGCCCTTGAGACGGCCGTCCTCGCGTTGCCCGGCGGCGGTCGCGGACGACACGTCGGGGCGCCGCGCGTTCTACGCTGAATTGCATGACCGAACAAGCAGTGCCCTATATGTCCCACCCGCGGATCCTGGTGCACGGAGTGATGCGCGGGAAGCCGGGCGATCCGCCCTTCCGCATCGTGGAGATAGACGGTCAGGTGGTCGGTGAGGCGCACGCCGTCACCGACGTTCTGGAAGCCGCCGCCGCGTACGGCATCACGGTCCACGACCTCGACGACCCGGACGTGGTCCGCTGGGTGGGCGGCGGCAAGTTCACCTGGGCGGCGCATTAGGCCTGTCCGGACTACGGCCTGCCCGGCGGTCCGCCGGACAGGCCTCAGCCGTACGGGTCAGCCGATCGTCCATTTCTGGGCGGCGGTGCCGTTGCAGGTGTAGATCTGCAGCCTGGTGCCGTTGGCCGAGTTGCCTCCGGTGACGTCCAGGCACTTGTTCGCCTGTGGGTTCACGATGTCGTTCGCCGAGGAGACGGCCCATTTCTGGGCGGCGCTGCCGTTGCAGTCGTAGAGCTGGACCGTCGTGCCGTCAGCGGTGCCGCCGCCGGTGACGTCCAGGCACTTGCCGAGCGCGCGGATCGTGCCGTCGCTGCCGACCGTCCACTGCTGGGCGGCGGTGCCGTTGCAGTCGTAGAGGTCGACGGGCGTGCTGTTGGCGGAGTTCGCCCCGGCCACGTCCACGCACTTGCCGGCCAGGCCCCGGATGGCGGAGCCGGTCCCGGTGCTGCCGGTCGTCACCGACACCGAGTCCACCACGAGCTGCTGCGGGAACGCGGTGGAGCCGTCCGGGTCGCCGGGCCAGTAGCCGCCCACGGCCAGGTTCAGTATCAGGAAGAACGGCTTGTTGAACACCCACGTCTTGCCGCCCAGGTCGGCGGGCGTGCGCCGCTGGTACACGTTCCCGTCCACCGTCCAGGTGATGGAGTCGGGTGCCCAGTCGACGGCGAAGGTGTGGAAGGCGTCCGCGAAGGCCTGGCCGTTGGGAAGGGAGTAGGCCGCCCCGATGCCGCCCGAGCCGGAGTAACCGGGGCCGTGGATGGTGCCGTGCACGGTCGAGGGCTCGAAGCCGACGTTCTCCATGACGTCGATCTCGCCCGAGTCCGGCCAGTTGACGGGGGTGCCGAGCATCCAGAACGCGGGCCACATGCCCTGTCCCCGCGGGATCTTCATACGGGCCTCCACGTGCCCGTACTGCGCGTTGAACTTCCCGGAGGTGTTCAGCCGGGCCGAGGTGTACTGGCAGCTGCCGTACCAGCACTGGTAGCCGGCCGGGTTCTCGCGCCGCGCGGTGATGACCAGGTGGCCCTGTCCGTCGAGGGCCGCGTTCTTGGTCCCGGACGTGTAGTACTGCCGCTCGTGGTTGTTGACGTTGTCACCGGTCTCGGTCTGCCACTTCGAGGAGTCGACCGCGGCGCCGGCGGGCCCGTCGAAGGTATCGGAGAAGGCGACGGCGGCGGCGACCGGCGCACCCGACGCGGGCGCACCCGTGCCGGAGGTGTCCGCCCGGGCGGGGCCGACGGCCGCGGAGGCGGCCAGGACGGCCGACAGGGCGGCGAACAGACATCTGCGGAGCAGGCGTGGGGAGGCCACGACTCTCCTCTCGTGGGGGGTGAGGGGTGTCGACACTTGATTTAAGGGATGAGGTAAGTGATCGTCAATAGGCTGGTACGGTCCAACTCAGGCCGATCACTGCTTCCGCACGCGCTTGTGCACCGCCCGCCCGAGCCGCCGCCCCAGGAGCAGGTAACCGACCAGCGCCCCAGTGGTGTTGAGGATGACGTCGTCCACGTCGAAGGCGCGGCCGGTCACCAGCGTGCCCTGCGCCAGCTCCACCAGCAGCATCACGGTCGCGGTCAGAAGCAGCACCTTCAGGAACCCGCGCGCCCTCGGCACGAGGACCGGGACCAGCACGCCGAACGGGACGCCCAGCAGCACGTTCCCGCCGATCTGCTTCACCGCGTCGCGCAGTTCGGGCTGGTCCAGATAGGCCTTCAGGGAACGGCCCGGGTGCAGATTGGTGTGCGTGAGGGACACCGACGCCGGGGACGGCTGGAGGGTGAGCCGCGCCAGGGCGACGGCGAACGCCACCATGAAGGCGAAGGCGACGAGCATCGCCAACAGCCGCAGGGGCAGTGGCAGGGCGTGGTGCTCGGCCTTGGCCGCAGGGTCCGCCCTCGCCTTGTCCCGGCCGGTGCGTGCGCGGCCCGTCCTGAGGGTGCGCAGGCGTGCGGCAGTGATACCCATCCGGTCCTCCAGTCTTCAACTTCGCTGCGTAGTAGCCCGGTTACCCGCGAACCGTCCGGGGATGCCGTCCCCGTGGCACCCGGGCCGCGCCTGCCCGGCGGTTTCCGGGCGTGCTCCCGGGGCACTCCGGGCTGGGACCCGCGCGCCGCCGCCTGCTCCGGTCCCGGCGGTGCTTGGATGCCACAAACAGCAGCAAACGACAACAAACGACGGCGGACGGCGAATGCCGGGCGAACGGGCCTCGTCTGACGCACCATCAACCGGCGGCCCGAGGAGGTGGCGTGTGAACCGGCGTACGGCTCTCCTCGCTGTCGGCGAGTGGCTCGCCTGGTGGGCCGGGCTCCTCCTGCTCTGGCTGGTGCTGATCAGCACCGTCTATCCCCTGGAGTGGGCGGTCGGCGCGGGCGCGGCGGCCGTCACGGCCCTCGCGGCGCGGGCCGCGCGACGGGCGGTGTGGCGGTGAACGGCTGGATCCTCGCGGCGGCCGTCCTGCTCGCCGCCGGAGCGGGCGCGGCCCTGTGGGGCGTGGCCACCGGCCCGCTGCGGCGCCGGGTCATGGCCCAGAACCTGATCACCTCGGCGGTCTGCCCCTGTCTGCTGCTCCTCTCCCAGGGCTACGGCCGCACCTCGTACGTCGACCTGGCCCTGCTGCTGGCGCTGCTCGGCCCGGTCGGCACCCTGGTCTTCGCCCGGTTGCTCAGCGACGAACTCGAGGACGACCGGCCGCGGGCCTGGGGGCCGACCTGGGCCGCCGCGGCCCTCGGCGCGGTCGTCGTGGCCGTCCTGTGCGCGGCCACCGGACCGAGCCGCGCCATGGTCAAACTCCTCGTCATCGGCGCCCTGCTGATCGGCGGCAATCTGGTTGCCTCCCGGGCGTTGTCCGGCGGGGTGCGGGGGGTGCGGCGTGGCTGATGGGAACGTCGCGTGGCACGGTCGGCATGTGGTCGCCGTCCGGCGGCGGCCCGGGTGTGCCGTGGCGGTGGCGGGCGCTGTCCGACGCGGGCGTGTCCAGGTCGGGGATGGCTCGCGGCGGGAAGGTGGGGTGCGGCGTGGCTGATGCGGTGATCGTCGTCGCCCTGCTGCTGGTGGCCGCCTCCGCGACCGCGGCCGTGGTCACCCGTGACCCGGCCCGGCAGGCCCTGGTGCTGTCCGTCCTCGGGGTGCTGCTCGCCGTGCTGTTCACCGTGCTCCAGGCCCCCGACGTCGGCCTGTCCCAGCTGGCCGTCGGCTCCGCGCTGACCCCGCTGCTGGTGATGCTGTCGGTGCGCAAGGTGCGGCGGCGGCCCCGGGCGAAGGACGGCGACCGGTGACCCGGCGCGCCCGGCTGTGGCTGCTGGCCGTGGGCGGCGCGGGCCTCGCCGCTCTCCTCGTCGCCGCCTGTCTCGACCTGCCGGCCTTCGGCGGGCGCCGGCACCCGTACGGCGAGCGGGCCGTGCACGCCTCCCTCGCCCGGCACATCGCCAACACGATCGCCTCCGTCAACTTCGACCAGCGCGCCTACGACACCCTCGGCGAGATGACCATCCTGTTCGGCGCCGTGCTGGGCGTCGTGGTCCTGCTGCGCCAGACCCGGGACGAGCACCGGGCCCGGCCCGAGCCCGCCGACGTGGCGATGCCGGTACGCCGCTATGCCCTGGTCGTGGTGCCCGTCGCCCTCCTCTGCGGCCTCTACGTGATCGCCCACGGCCAGCTCAGCCCCGGCGGCGGTTTCCAGGGCGGCGTGGTCGCCGCGACCGCCCTGCACCTGCTGTACCTCGGCGCCGACTACCGCGCCCTGGAACGCGTTCGCCCGGTCGCCCTGTTCGAGGTCGCCGACGCGCTCGCCGCCTCCGCCTACCTTGTGCTCGGCCTCGCGGGCCTGCTCGCCGGGACCGCCTTCCTCGCCAACACGCTGCTGCCGTACGGCACGTTCAACACGCTGTCCTCCGGCGGCACCGTCCCCCTGCTGAACGCGGCCATCGGCATGGAGGTCTCCTGCGCGGTCGTCGTGCTGCTCGCCAATTTCCTGGACCAGGCCGTCGAGATCGAGGAGGAGAGCGGGAGTTGAGATCCCTGTGACCGCCGTGCTGCACGTCCTTCCGTACCTGGTCGCCGTATGGGTCTTCCTGACCGGCTGCTACGGCCTGGCCACCAGCCGCAACCTGATCCACGCCGTCGGCTGTCTGTCGGTGTGCCAGGCCGCCACCTACGTCCTGCTGCTGGCCGTCGGCTACCGCGGCGGCGGCACGGCCCCGGTGTTCTCCGACATCGCGCCCGGCTCGCGGCCCGTGGTCGACCCGGTGGTGCAGGCCCTCGCCCTCACCGACGTCGTCGTCGGCGCCACCGTCACCGCGCTGCTGCTCGCGCTCGTCATCCAGATCGCCAAGCGGCACGGCACGGTCGACCCCGACGAGCTCAGGGAGCTGCGCGGCTGATGCACCACCTGCTGCCGCTGCTGGTCGCCGTACCGCTGCTCGGCGCGGCCCTGCTCGTCGCCACCGGCCGCCGCCTGCCCCGGCTCGCCGCCGAGACCGTGGCCTGTGTGGTCTCCGGCGGCACGGCCGTGCTCGCGCTCGTGCTGCTGCCGGTCTCCTCCCCGCCGCTGGTCGAGTGGGTGGGCGGCTGGGTGCCCGTGCGCGGCGAGAGCGTCGGCATCGTCCTGACCGGGGACGGGCCGGGGCTCGGCATGGCCGCGCTGGTCTCCGTGCTGACGCTGGCGGCGCTGGTGTACTCCTGGCACTACTTCGACGAGCCCCCGCTTCACCACGCCGGTTCCTTCCCCGCGCTGATGCTGCTCTTCCAGGGCGGCATGTGCGGGTTCGCGATCGCCGGCGACCTGTTCAACGCGTTCGTCTTCTTCGAGCTGATGGGCGTCGTCGCCTACGCGCTGACCGGCTACCGGATCGACGACCCGAAGGCCGTGCAGGGCGCGGTCACCTTCGGTGTCATCAACTCCCTGGGCGCGTACGCCCTGCTGATGGGCATCGGCCTGCTGTACGCCCGTACCGGTGAGCTGGCCATGTCGAAGATCGGGCGCGGCCTCGGCGCCGCCGCCGCACACGGACGGCCCGACGCGCTCGTCCTCGCCGCCTTCGTGCTGGTCATGACCGGGCTGCTGGTCAAGGCCGCCACCGTTCCCTTCCAGTTCTGGCTCCCGGACGCGCACGCGGTCGCGCCCACCCCCGTGTGCATGCTGCTGTCCGGCGTCATGGTCGAGCTCGGCGTCTTCGGCGTGTGGCGGGTCTACGGCACGGTCTTCTCCGGGCCGGGCGGGATCCCGCCCGCCGACGTGGAACGGGCGCTGGTGGTGCTCGGCGCGGTGACGGCGGCCGTCGGCGCGGTGATGTGCTGGTACCAGCGGCACATCAAGCGGCTGCTGGCCTACTCGACCATCGCCCACACCGGGCTGTTCCTCGTCGGCGTCGGCACGCTCACCCGCGAGGCCGACCACGGGGTCGCGCTGTACGTCCTCGGGCACGCGGGGGTGAAGGCGGCGCTGTTCGCCTGCGCGGGCATCCTCCTCGACCGATACGGCAGTGTCGACGAGCACGCGCTGCACGGCCGGGCCCGCCGGCTGCGCGCGGTCGGCGTGATGTTCACCGCCGGCGCGCTGGGCCTGGCCGGGCTGCCGCCGTTCGGCACGGCGCTCGGCAAGTCGGTCACCGAGGAGGCCGTGGGCGGCCCGCTCACCGTGCTGTACGTCGCCGCGTCCGCGGTGACCGCCGGCGCGGTGCTGCGGGTGGCCGCGCGGGTGTTCCTGGGCCTCGGGCCCCGCCCCCGGGACGTCCCCGAGGACGAGACCACCGGCTCCGACGAGGAGCCCGAGACCCGCGGCAGGCTGAGCCGGGTCCCCGACACCATGACCGCCGTCCCCGCGGTGCTGCTCGCCGCGGCCCTCGCCGTCGGGGTGGTCCCCGGCTTCGCGGAGGCGGTCGCCCGGGCCGTCGACGAGGCCGCGCCGGGCGGTGCCACGGCCGCCGTGGAGTGGACCCCGGCCGGCATTCTGCTGGGCCTCCTCTCCACACTGCTGGCCTTCGGCCTCGCCGCGCTGGCCGTCACCCGGCCGGACCGGGCCGCCGCCCCGGACTGGGCACGGCCGCTGCGCCGGTTGCAGTCGGGCCACGTCGGCGACTACGTGGCCTGGCTGCTGCTGGGCACGACCCTGCTCGGGGTGCTCACCCTGCCGGGCGTGCTGGGCGGGTGAGTCCGCCCGAGGGGCCGTGTCAGGTCCCGTACGACACGTGCACCTCCTTGAAGCCGAGGGAGCCGAGCAGGCCCTGGAGCATGTCGGTGGTGTTCGTCTCGGCCCGCGTGGTCAGCCCGCTGTCCTTCGCCGCGGTGCCGATGTGCTTCACCGCGAGTTCCTGCACGGCGTGTTCGCTGTTGGGGTTGTCCGAGAACAGGTCGCCGAGCCGGTCGAGCAGACCGCGCTGCTTGGACACGGCGTACGAGTGGTCGGGGTCGAGGGCGGGCTTGCCGAGCCGCGCGTGCGGCAGCCGGAGCGTGGCCGACGTGCGGTCGCCGTTGACCGTCACATCGTCCTTGCCCACCTGGCCGAGGTCCACGTAGGCCTCCACGGTGCCCGCCCCGACGTACAGGGTGCGGGTGCCGCGGATCGCGTCGGGCAGGTACTTGGCGTTCTTCTCCAGGTCCACGACGACCTGGAAGTTGCCGGAAGCGGCGTCGTAACGGCTCATGTCCTGGATGGACTTCAGGAGCGCGGGTCCGGACCGGTCGTGGGTCTCGGTGCCGAACAGGTCCTTGATGCCCGGCAGTACGGCCAGCCGGATCCCGGCGAACAGCACCACGAGCACCAGCACGAACGCGGTCACCACCTTGGCCCAGCCGGGCATGCGCCGGGGCAGGCGCGTGAGGGAAGTCGTCATCGCGACGGTCCTCCTTCCTACAGTGCGCATGCCCGGCAAATGCTCGGCCAGACCGGCGCGTTGAGGTCGGGGGCTACATCGTGGCGGCGACCTGGCGCAGGACGCGGGCCGACGGTGAGCCGGGATCCGCGGTGATCAGGACCACCTCCTGGTCGTCCTCGGGGACGAGCAGCACGTCGCAGTTGAGCCGGAGCCTGCCCAGGACCGGATGGTCGAGGCATTTGGTGCGGTGGCCGGGGGCGTGCACCGGATGAGCCGCCCAGAGCTGCCGGAACTCCTCGCTGCCCGCGTGCAACTCCGCCAGCAGCACGCCCAGTTGCCGGTCGTGCGGATAGCGTTCGGCGGCGCGGCGCAGCCGGGCGGCCGCAATGTGCCCGAACTCCTCGGCGCCGGCGCTCTCGTACGTCCGCCCCTCACCCAGGAAGCGGCGCCGGGCCAGGTTCGTCGTTCCGGCGCCGGGACCACCGCCCAGCAGGACCTTCGCCAGGGGGGTGCGGGCGACCAGGCCGTACGACGCGTCGGTGACGATCGCGGCGGTCTCCGGCAGCCGCTCCAGCATGCGGAGCACGTGCGGCCGTACCCGCCGTACCGGACCGGCGCCGGGCGGCGCGGCCGATCCGGCCAGGCGGAAGAGGTGGCTGCGCTCGGCCGGGGTCAGCCGGAGTGTCTCCGCCAGCGCGTCCAGGATGCGTGGGGAGGGCCGGGGGCCGCGGGCCTGTTCGAGGCGCGTGTAGTAGTCGACGGACATGTGGGCGAGCGCCGCGACCTCCTCGCGGCGCAGCCCCGGCGTCCGGCGCGGGCCGTCCGGAGGGAGCCCGGCCTCCTCCGGGCGCAGGGCCGCCCGGCGGTCCCGCAGGAAGCGGGCCAGTTCCTGCCTCGCCATGCTGCCTCCCGACGCTGCCTGGTACAGGGTGTCCCTGGCAGGACGGCCGCGGTCGCGGAACCGTGGCTCGTATGAACGATCGCACAGCACTCGTGACCGGTGCCAACAAGGGCATCGGCAAGCACATCGCCCGCCTGCTGGTGGCCGAGGGCTTCTCCGTGTACGTGGCCTCCCGGGACGCCGGGCGCGGACGGCGGGCCGTCGAGGAGATCGGCGCGGGCGCCCGACCGCTGGCCCTGGACGTCACGGACGCCGGCAGCGTCGCGCGGGCCGCCGCCGAGGTCGGCCACCTGGACGTGCTGGTCAACAACGCGGGCATCAACGTCAGTCTCGACCCGCCCTCCGGGACCGGCATCGAGGACTTCCGGCGGACGTACGAGACGAACGTCCTCGGTGTCGTGGCCGTCACGAACGCCTTCCTGCCCGCCCTGCGGCGCTCCCCGCACCCCCGTGTCGTCAACGTCTCCAGCGGCCCCGCCTCGTTCACCTGGAGCACCGGCCCCAACCCGCAGTTCGCTCCGGGCCGGCCGGGCTCCGGCGCCTACCGCTCCGCCAAGGCGGCACTCAACATGCTCACCCTGCTGTACGCCCAGGAACTCGCCGGGGACGGCGTCAAGGTCAACGCCCTCGCCCCCGGGCGGCGGGCCACCGACCTCGTCCCGGGGGTGGCCGCCGCGGGCGGCGATCCGGCCGAGGGCGCGCGCGGGGCCGTACGGCTGGCGCTGCTGCCGGACGACGGTCCGAGCGGCGGTTTCTTCTCGTGGGACGGAACACTCGTGCCGTGGTGAGGCGGGCTGGGTCAGTAGCATGAGCCGCGGCCCGTAATGATCATGCGAGGAGCGGATCGTGCGAGACATCTCCGTTTTCAGTGGAAGTGCCCATCCCGACCTGGCGAAGGAGGTCTGCGCCCACCTCGGTGTGCCGCTCAGCCCGACCCGCGTCAGCCGGTTCGCCAACGACTGTCTCGAGGTGCAGCTCCAGGCCAACTGCCGGGAGCGGGACGTCTTCCTCATTCAGCCGCTGGTCAGGCCGGTGCAGGAGCACCTCGTCGAACTGCTGCTGATGTGCGACGCGGCGCGCGGCGCGTCCGCCGCGCGCATCACGGTCGTCATGCCGCACTACTCCTACGCCCGCTCCGACAAGAAGGACGCCCCGCGGATCTCCCTCGGGGGCCGCCTGGTCGCCGACCTGATGGTGGCGGCCGGCGCGAGCCGGGTGCTCGCCATGACGCTGCACGCCCCCCAGGTGCACGGCTTCTTCTCGGTCCCGGTGGACCACCTGCACGCCCTGCGTGAACTGGCCGCGCACTTCCGGCGGTACGACCTGACGCGCACCACCGTCGTCTCGCCCGACCTGGGCAACGCCAAGGAGGCCGCCGCCTTCGCCCGGCTGATCGGCGCGCAGGTGGCCGCCGGCGCCAAACAGCGGTTCGCCGACGACCGGGTGAGCATCAGCTCGGTCATCGGTGACGTGGCCGGACGGGATGTCATCGTGCTGGACGACGAGATCGCCAAGGGCAGTACTGTGCTGGAACTCCTGGACCGGCTACGGGAGTTGGGGCCGCGCTCGATCCGGGTGGCGTGCACGCACGGGCTGTTCGCGGCGGGCGCCCTGAAACGGCTCACCGAGCAGCCGGACGTACTGGAGATCGTGTGCACCAACACCGTGCCGGTCCCCCAGAACGGACACGGTGAGTACACGGCCAAGCTGCGCGTCCTGTCCATCGCCCCGGCGCTCGCCGAGGCCGTGCGCCGTATCCACAACGGTGAGTCCGTCAGCGCCCTGTTCGACGAGCCGAGAAGCGAGTAGCCGGGGTCACAGCGTGCCGGACGTGGCCTCGGGCTGACCCAGGGCCTCGTCCAGCGTCGGGCGCGGCGGCAGCAGCCGCGCCATCCCCGTGACCTTCAGGACGCGCAGGGTCAGCGGGTGGGTGCACACCAGGTGCAGCTGCCCGTCGCGTTCCAGCACCCGGCTGCGGGCCCGGTGCAGCAGACGCAGGCCCGAGCAGTCGAAGAACTCGATGTGCCCGAGGTCGATCACGATCCGGGCGCCGGGCCGGTCCGTCACCCGGTCCAGGTACGGAGCGATCTCCGTGGCCGCCGCGATGTCGATCTCGCCGCGGAACTCCAGCACCGTGTGCCCGCGGTCCTGGTGGATGCGCAGGTGCCGGGTGAGTGGTGCGGGTCCCTGGTGCATGCCGACGTCACCTCCCACCCGTGCCGGGTCATCTGTTCCCCGCCCAGCAAGTTACCCTCGATAGAGGGAATTTGAGCATGTTCGATTGACATATGTCTTCGACTTTGGCGCGCGTCTTCCTGTGGTGTGCGCGACAGGGTGACGAAGCGTCAGGGCTACGACAGCGCCTGCCAGGCCTTGGAGAGCGCCTGACGGAACTGTTCCTCCTGGTGGGCGGTGAGCTCGGCGACCATCCGTTCCTCCAGCTCCCGCACCGGATCCGCGAATCCGGCGAGCAGCTCGCGCCCGGCGTCGGTGAGCAGGATCAGCAGCTCGCGCCGGTTGCGCGGATTGCGCTCCCGCCGCACGAGCCCCCGGCTCTCCAGGGACCGGACGAGGTCGGCCATGGACTGCGCGGTGACGAACGAGTCGCGCGCCAGCTGTGCCGCCGACAGCCCGTCGTGCCGTTCGAGGACGGTGAGGGCCGTGTACTGAAGGGCCGTGATCCCCGCGGGCTTGACCAGCTCGTCCAGACGTGCGCGCACCACGAGCTCCACCTGCTTGACCATGTAGAGCAATGACGGGCGTATGCGTGTACCGACCATGCGTGAACCCTAGACCATTGACAGGAATCCTGTCTGTAATGAGACTGCGGACCAACAGGAATCCTGATTGTTGAAATCTTGGCGATCTACGCTGGGGAGTGGCAATGACGACCACCATCGACTCCGGTCCCAGGCAGCTGTTCATCGGCGGACAGTGGTGCGAGGCCGCCGACGGAGCCCGTACGGACGTGATCGACCCGTCCACCGGGCAGGTGGTCACCACCGTGCCGGAGGCGGGCGCCGCCGACGTCGACGCCGCCGTCCGTGCCGCCCGCGAGGCCTTCGACGGCGGCGAGTGGTCCGGACTGAGCGGCCGCGAGCGCGGCCGGATCCTGCACCGGGTCGCCGAACTGATCCGCGAGAACGCCGACGAACTCGCCGCCCTGGAGAGCCTCGACGTCGGCAAGCCGATCACGCTGTGCGGCGCGGTCGACATCACCAACGCCGCCAACGACTACGAGTACTTCGCCGCCCTCGCCCACTCCCTGGACGGCGCCACCCGCGACACCCCCCTCAACGCCCTCGCCTACACCCGGCGCGAACCCCTCGGCGTCGTCGCCGCCATCACCCCCTTCAACTTCCCGCTGATCCTGGCCGGTTCGAAGATCGGCCCGGCCCTCGCGGCCGGCAACACGGTCGTCCACAAGCCCGCCGACGAGACCCCGCTCAGCGCCCTCTACATGGCAGGTCTGCTACAGAAGGCCGGCGTCCCGGACGGCGTGGTCAACGTCGTCACCGGCACCGGCCCGGTGGCCGGCGAGGCCCTGCTGCGCCACGCGGGTGTCGACAAGATCGCCTTCACCGGCTCCAGTGCCGTCGGCCGGCACGTGGCCGGCGCCGCCGGCGAGGCCCTCAAGCCGGTCACCATGGAACTCGGCGGCAACGCCGCCCACGTCGTCTTCGAGGACGCCGACCTGGAGAAGGCGGTCGGCGCGATCATCAAGGGCTTCGTCTTCAACACCGGGCAGTTCTGCATGGGCGGTCCCCGGCTGCTGGTGGCACGCCCGGTGTACAGCACCCTGCTCGGCATCCTCGCCGAGGCCGTGCCCGGAGTGCCGGTCGGCGACCCGCGCGACCCGGCCACCGTCGTCGGCCCGATGACGGGGGAGAAGCACCTGAGGAAGGTGGAGGAGTACGTCGCCCTGGCCCGCGAGGAAGGCGGCCGCATCGTCTGCGGCGGCGAGCGGCTCGACCTCGACGGCGGCTACTACTACAGGCCCACCGTCATCGCGGACCTGCCCAACGACTCCCGGGTGATCCAGGACGAGATCTTCGGCCCGGTCCTGACCGTGCAGCCCTTCGACACCGAGGACGAGGCCGTCGCCCTCGCCAACTCCACCCCGTACGGCCTGGCCGCGGGCGTGCAGACCTCCCACCTGGCCCGCGCCCACCGCATCGCCGGCCGCCTCCAGGCGGGCATCGTGTGGATCAACGACTGGGCGATGCTCGACCCCGCGGTGCCCTTCGGCGGGGTCAAGGACTCCGGTTTCGGCCGCGAGTACGGCCCCGAGGCCCTCGCCGCCTACACCAAGGTCAAGTCCGTCGTCGTCTCGCTCGACTGAGGGCCCCCACACCGTCGAACCGAAAGGAGTGCACGCGATGTCCATCACCACACGCGCCGCCGTGGTCGAGTCCGGGGGAGCGCCCTTCACGCTCTCCGAGGTCGTGCTCGACGAGCCGGGACCGCACGAGGCGGTGGTCCGCATGGTGGCGGCCGGCCTGTGCCACACGGATCTGGGCGTGGCGAGCGGCGGACTGCCCTTCCCCCTGCCCGGAGTACTCGGGCACGAGGGGGCGGGCGTCGTCGAGGCCGTCGGCTCCGCGGTCACCGGTGTCGCGCCCGGTGACCACGTCCTGCTGTCCTTCACCTCCTGCGGCGAGTGCCGCAACTGTCACGGCGGGCACCCCGCGTACTGCGCGACCTGGCTGCCGCTGAACCTCATCGGGGGCCGCCGGGCCGACGGCAGCGGCACCATCAGCCGGGACGGCGAGCCGCTCGGCGGCCACTTCTTCGGCCAGTCCTCGTTCGCCGAACGGGCCCTGGTGGACGAGCGCAGCCTGGTGAAGGTCGACCAGGACCTGCCGCTGGCGTCCCTCGCCCCGCTGGGCTGCGGCGTGCAGACCGGTGTCGGTGCCGTCTGGAACGTACTGCGGCCGGCCGCCGGGGACACCGTCGTCGTCCTCGGCGCCGGAGCCGTCGGCCTGTCCGCCGTGATGGCCGCCGCCCTCACCCCGGCCACCACGATCATCGCCGTCGACCGGGTCGCCGAGCGGCTCCAGCAGGCCCTCGAACTCGGCGCCACGCACACCGTCGACGCGGGGGAGGAGGACCTCGCCGCGGCACTCGCCGACATCACCGGCGGCCAGGGCGCCGACGGCGTCGTCGAGACCACCGGCAACGCCGGCGTCCTGCGCCAGGGAGTCGACGCGCTCGCCGCCCGCGGCACCCTGGTCATCGTCGGCGCCCCGCCGTTCGGCACCGAGGTCGCCCTGGACGTCAACGGAATGCTCGGCGGCAAGCGGGTCGCAGGCCTGACCCTCGGCGACAGCGAGACCCAGGCCTTCATCCCCGCCCTGGTCCGGCTGGTACGGGACGGACGGCTCCCGCTGCACCGCCTGATCAGCACCTATCCGTTCACGGACATCGAGCAGGCGGTGCAGGACATGAAGGCGGGCAAGGTCATCAAGCCCGTACTCACCTTCTGACCCGGCCGGTCCTTCCGACCGGAACGACCGGCGGTCAGCCGGCCAGCAGCACCAGTTTCCCCGTGGTCCGGCCGGTGTCGCCGAGCGCGTGCGCCTCGGCGGCAGCGGCCAGCGGGAAGGTCCCGGCGATCGTGGCGCGCAGCTTCCCCTCCTCCACCAGCTCCGCGATCGCCTTCATGCCGCTGCGCGAGGCGTCGACGAGCATCCGGACCGCCCGTACGCCGAGCCGCTCGGCCTCCTGGCCGAAGTCGTCGGAGCCGACCGGCAGGATCGACACCACGACCCCGCCGGGGCGCAGCACGCGCAGCGAACGCGTCGAGTAGTCGCCGCCGATCGTGTCCAGCACCACATCGACGTCCTTCACGGCCTCGGCGAAATCTGTCTCCCGGTAGTCGATCGCCTCGTCCACGCCGATGGAGCGCAGGAACTCGTGCTTGCCCGCGCTCGCGGTGCCGATCACGTACGCACCGCGTGCCTTGGCGATCTGCACGGCCACATGGCCGACGCCGCCGGCCGCCGCGTGGATCAGCACCCGCTGGCCGGGCCGCACGTCCGCCGTCTCGACCAGTGCCTGCCAGGCGGTGAGGGAGACCAGCGGCAGGGCACCCGCCTGGGTGTGGTCCACGGAGGCCGGCTTGTGCGCGAAGGCGCGGGCCGGGCCGGTGACGTACTCGGCGTGCGAGCCGTGGCCGAACGGATAGGGCAGCATGCCGAAGACCTCGTCGCCGGGCGCGAAGGCGGCTACGCCGATGCCGACCGCCTCGACCACGCCGGAGACGTCCCAGCCCAGCACGAAGGGCGGCTGGCCCAGGAAACCGCCGGTGGCCCGGTGCTTCCAGTCGGTCGGGTTCACCCCGGCGGCACGCACCCGCACCAGCACCTCGTTCGGCCGCGGCGCGGGCCGCGCCAGCTCCACTTCCTTGAGGACCTCGGGCCCGCCGAGGACGTCCTGACTGATCGCACGCATCGTGTTCACATCGCTCATGGTGAACCAGCCTGCCCGGCTCCGCCCGCCCGGGAAATGGCATGATGGCCAACATCCGATAGGATCGTGCCATGCGTGGTGAGCGGAGCAAGGAACGGGTCGTGGTCCTGGCCCTCGACGGCGTCTACCCCTTCGAGCTGGGCATTCCCAGCCGGATCCTGGGCGCGGCCGACGGCTGGTACGAGGTGCTGACCTGCACGGTCGACGGCGGACCGGTCCGCACCAACGCGGACTTCTCGGTCACCGTCGAGCACGGCCCCGAGATCCTGGACACCGCCGACACCGTGATCCTCACGGCCATCCCGTCGACGCACATCCCGGACGAACTGCCCGACGCGGTCACCGCCGCGCTCGCCCGGATCCCGGAGCGCGCACGCGTGGTCTCCATCTGCACCGGCGCCTTCGTGCTCGCCGCCGCCGGGCTGCTCGACGGGCGCCGGGCCACCACGCACTGGCAGGTCGCCGACAGCTTCCGCCGACTCTTCCCGCGCGTCACCCTCGACCCGGACGTGCTCTTCGTCGAGGACGGCCGGTTCCTCACCTCGGCGGGCGCCGCCTCCGGCGTCGACATCTGCCTGCACCTCGTGCGCTCCGACCACGGCAGCGAACTCGCCAACACCGTCGCCCGGCGCTGTGTGGTCCCGCCCTTCCGGGACGGCGGCCAGGCCCAGTACATCGAGCAGCCGGTCCCCGACTCCGGTGCGGCGAGCACGGCCGCCACCCGCGCCTGGGCCCTGGAACGCCTCGGCGAACCCCTCGCCCTCGCCGATCTGGCCGACCACGCCCGGATGAGCCTGCGCACCTTCGCCCGCCGCTTCGGCGACGAGGTGGGCCTCAGCCCCGGCCGCTGGCTGATCCAGCAGCGCGTGGTCCGGGCCCGGCACCTGCTGGAGTCCAGCGACCTGTCCGTGGACCAGATCGCGGGCGAGGTCGGCTTCGCCACCGGCGCCTCCCTGCGTCAGCATCTGCACGCGGCGATCGGGGTGTCACCGCAGGCGTACCGGCGGACGTTCCAGACGGCCCGCTGAACGTTTCCGCACGCCGTGGCGTCGCAGGAGCGGAAAAAGGAGCCAGGGAATGGGGGCGGCGATGCGCGGAGGGCTCGTGGCGGTGGCGGTACTGACGGCCGCGACGGCGGTCGCGTGCGGTCATGGTGGGGAGGACGTCGTGGTCGGGGGCACGCCTCCGGCGACGCCCTACAGCGGTCCGCTGAACGCCGTCGACGCGCTCGAGTGCGACGGGAAGGTCTTCGACCGTGCCAGGGGCGACGGCTGGAGCAAGGGCGACGGCGGGGGCACGCCCGAGGAGGGCCTGAAGGCGTACTTCGACATCTACGTTCCCGAAGTCCCCCGCTCCGGCTACCGCGTCGAGCGCGAGGAGGCCGACCGCGTCCTGTACTCCTACGACGTCGGCGGCCGGACCAAGGTGGCCGTCGTGGTCGCCAAGGACCGGAAGAACCGGCCCGGCTGGGGCCCGGACACCAGCGCTTCCTGCGACCCCGCCGAACTCCCGGCGCCCGTCACGGATTCCTGGCAGTTCGAGATCTGGACGGACCGGACCGGCAAGCGGGTACCGGTCACGAAGGTCCACAGCTCCGCCGGCGCGGAACACTGCGACTGGCAGAGCGCCCACTTCCTGGCACTCGGCCGGGGGCCGGGCGCCGCCCTGTACGTCCGGGACCCCGACGGGCTGTTCGAGGCCGGCGCCCTGCTCTCCGCCCCCTACGACGGGGATGTCCGGCTGCCCGCCGACGCCCATGACACCGGATACCGCTACCACGACCGGCAGTTGTGGCTCACGGACGACAAGGCGAAGGCGTACGTCCGCACGTCCCGCGGCGTGGAGGCCTGGCCGCTCGCGAAGAACGGGCTGGCCTGCCAGTGAGCCGTCACCGGCTGCGGTGCAGGGCCACCAGCAACTGCCAGACCTGGTCGGCGACTTCCTCCGGGCTCGCCTCCAGCAGCCCGTGCAGCCAGTCGGCGAGGACGCCGGCGAAGGTCGCGGCCACGGCCGAGGCGACGAGCGGGGCGTCGGCCGCGCCCGCCCGTTCGCGCTCGGCCAGGCTGCGGGCCCTGAGGTCCCGGTGCAGGACGTGCCCGAGCGGTCCGCCGCCGCCCGGGGTGAGCAGCGTGCGGTAGAGGGAGGCGTGCGGGGCGAGGCCCGCGAAGAACGCCGGCAGGGCCGGCGGGGCGTGCACCGGGTCGGGCCGGCCGCGCCAGGCGTGCAAGGCCTCGACCGCCTCCCGTACGACGTCCGCGCAGGCGTCGACGGCCAGCGCCTCCAGACCGTCGTAGTGCACGTAGAACGTGGCCCGGCCCACCCCGGCCCTGCGTACCAGCGCCGCCACGCCGACCTCCGCCAGCGGCCGCTCGGCGCACTCCGCCAGCAGGGCCGCGCGCAGCCGCGCCCGGGTGCGGGCGGCCCGCGGGTCCTCGGGCGCGGGCCGGGTCACCGGGCGGCCAGCACGGCGGCCAGGGCGAGCGCGCCGGGCAGTGCCTGGGCGAACAGGATGCGCCGATTGGCCGTGGCCGCCCCGAACACGCCGGCGACGACCACGCAGCACAGGAAGAACACCTGCGCGCCGGAGCCCGTCGGGTCGGCGGCGACCAGCCCCCACACCAGACCGGCCGCGAGGAAGCCGTTGTAAAGGCCCTGGTTCGCGGCCATGGGCGCGGTCGCCCGGGCCATCTCGGCGTCGAAGCCGTGCAGCGCCCGGCCCGGTTTCTTCTGCCACAGGAACATCTCCAGCACCAGGATGTACGCGTGCAGGGCCGCCACCAGGCCGACCAGTGTTCTCGCCACGATGTCCACGACCAGTGGGCTCCTTCATCTCTGCTGCGACAAGTGCTGGACAGGTGTCCACGATAGCTGGACACCTGTCCAGGAATCCACCTCGCTCCTTCCTGTCGGAGAGTGACTGAACCCTCACTTCCGCGCGACCGTCAGGTTGATCCTTTCGGCTTCAAACCCGATAAGCTCCCATCCGGCACTGCGAGTTGATGTGCACACCCCCCTGTTCGAACCGTGTTCCCTTTCGAAGGATGCAGATGGAACTCGCCACTCCGCCACCGGCGGCGCGGGCCCCTGTCGCCTGGTACAGCTGGTGGCTGATGCCTCTGGCCTCAGGAGGTGGAACGGTAGCCGCCACCTTCATGAGCTCGGAGCGCGTCACCGCCGCCGTCGCCGGTGCCGCCGCGACCGTCGCCGGCTCCGTGTGCGTACGGCTGCTGATCCGCTCCCAGCGGCAACTGCGCCGCGCTGAGGGCGACTTCCGCACCTCGCAGGCCGAGCACTCCTTGCAGTGGCAGCAGCATGTCGCCGGTCTGGAACGGAAGTTCAGCGCCGAGCGCGCCTCCCTGGAGGCACAGCTGACCGAGCAGTCCGCCGGGTACGACGCGCGCCTCGCCGAGCAGCAGACCGCCTACGACACCCAACTGACCGAGCAGGCACGGGCGTACGAGCAGCGGATCGCCGACGCGGCCAGGTCCTACGAGGCCCAGCTCGCCGACCGGGCCGAGGCGTGGCAGGAGGAACTCGCCCACCAGCGGGACGCGATCGCCCGACTCGCCGAGGAGCAGCTGCCCGAGGCGCTGATGCGGCTGCGGGCCGGTGACGCCGTCGACGACCTGCTGCCCACGGCGAACCAGTGCGCGAAGGTAGACGCCGAACTCCAGGCCGACCTGCGCCGGATCCTGCGGACCTCGCTGATCGGTGTCGAGGAGGAGTTCAACCGCTCCACCTCCGCCGAGCAGGCCGTCATCAGCATCGGCAACCGTATCCACATCCTGACCAGCAAACTCCGTGGCCGGCTGCACGAGATGCAGGGCGAGCACGGGCGGCTGCCCGCCGTGGCCCGGGGCCTGATGGAACTCGACCAGGAGCTCGGCCCGGCGGACTCGCTCGCCGCCAGCATCGGCGTGCTCGGCGGCTCGGACCGGCCTGGACGGCAGTGGCAGGAGCCGCAGCGACTGCTCAGCGTGGTCCGCGGCGGCATCGGCCGGATCAAGGACTTCCACCGGGTCGAGGTGCGCCATCTGCCCGAACTCGGCGTCGACGGCGGTCTGGTGGACCACCTCACGCTGGTCTTCGCCCACCTCCTGGACAACGCCGCCCGCTACTCGCCGCCCACCGAGCCGGTCGTCGTCTCCGGCAAGGAGGTGCCGAACGGCGTCGGCATCGAGATCCAGGACTCCGGCAAGGGGCTGAGCGAGGAGAAGAAGCGCGAGGCCGAGCAGTCCCTCGCGGGCACCGCGGCCGGTCCCGGCCTCGGCGGCATCTCGGAGGACGCCAACCTCGGCCTGCGCGTGGTCGGCACCCTCGCCCGCCGCTACGGCATCCGGGTCACCTTCGCCGACTCGCCCTGGCTCGGCACCTCGGTGGTCGTCGTGGTCCCGCACAAGTACTTCAGCCCCCTCGCCGCGCCCGTCCCGACCGCGGCGCCGGCGCCCGTCCAGGCATCCACCGCCGCCCCGGCCCTCGCGACCGCGCCGGACACCTCGGCCGCTCCGGCCGACCCCGCCGACGCGGTGGACACCACGCCCGGCGGCCTGCCCCGGCGCCGCAGCAGGCGCCGCGAGCCGGAGGAACGACACCGGGCCGAGCCCCCCTCGCGGCCCGAGCGGTCCTCCGTCACCGCCGTCCCTCCGGACGCGTCCTTCGCGGGCCTGGCAGCCTTCGCCACGGCGGGCCGCGAACCCGGTGAAGCCGAATCCGCGCGGCAACTCCCGGAGGCCGACACACCGAACACCACACGCGAGCCCGCCGGACGCGAGTCCACCGAGCACCGCAACGAAGAGAGCGACTAGTCCACATGACGCAACAGGGAACCGACGTGAGCTGGGCGCTCCGCGATCTGGTGGAGAGCATCCCGGAGATCCGCTTCGCCCTGGTGGCCTCCAGCGACGGCAAGGCCATCACCTCCTTTGGCGCCGAAGACCCCGACGACGTGGACCGCTTCGCGGCCGTGGTGGCCGGCCTCCAGGCCCTGGCCCAGCCCGTCGCCGAGCAGTTCCCCACCTACGCGGGACAGCTGCGGCTCGCGATGATCGAGGTCGACGGCGGTCATCTGTTCGTCGTACGCGCGGGTGTCGAGACGTATCTCGGCGTACTCGCCCGCGAAGGCCTCGACCAGGGCCTGCTCGGACACCAGATGAGGGACCTGGCCCGCCGGATGGGTGAGCTCCTCGGCACCACTCCGCGCCTGGAGGAGCACTCTGGATGAGTGCTCCCCGCCGGCCCACGGACCCGTCCGGTCTCGAGCGCTACTACGTCCTCACCGGGGGGCGCAGCGGACCGGGCGGGTCGGCGTCGAGCCTCGACGTGGCGACCCTCGTCGTCTCCCGCACCGGCCCCTCGCCGGGCATGCAGCACGAGCACGAGGAGATACTCCGGCGCTGCCGTGATCCGCTGTCGGTCGCCGAACTCGGCGCCCATCTCGGACTGCCCTTCAACATTCTCGCGGTGCTGCTGGCGGATCTGCTGGACGCAGGCCGTATTGAAGCCCGTGATCCCATCCCGGCGCATCACGCCGGACGCGGGCCCGACCTCGCGCTCCTCCAGGAGGTACTCAGTGGACTTGAAAGGCTTTGACCGTCCCGGCCGGCCCGCCGCCGGGGGCACCCGCTCGGTCAAGGTGATGATCGCCGGAGGGTTCGGCACCGGCAAGACCACCATGGTCCGCTCCGTCAGCGACATCAAGCCGCTCACCACCGAGGAGACCCTCACCCAGGCCAGCGTCGACGACGACCACCTCATCGGGGTCGCCGACAAGGCGGAGACAACGGTCAGCCTCGACTTCGGCAAGATCAGCCTCAACGACAGCCTGATGCTGTACCTGTTCGGCACCCCCGGCCAGGAACGGTTCTGGTTCCTGTGGAACGGCCTGTTCAAAGGGGCGCTCGGCGCGGTGGTCCTGGTGGACACCCGCCGGCTGGCCTCCAGCTTCAGGGCGATCGAGGAGATGGAACGGCAGAGCGTCCCATTCGTCATCGCGCTGAACATGTTCCCCGACTCCAGGGAACACCCCGTGGAGGAGATCCGGGATGCCCTGGACATCTCCCCGGACATCCCGGTCGTGGCGTGCGACGCCCGTGACCGGGCCGCCAGCCGGGACGTACTGATCGCCCTGATACGTCATTTGCAGGAACGCTCCGCGGTCGCACTGGAGCCCCGATGAACGACCGGAACCTCGACAGTCCCGACGCCCCCCGCGGCTGCCCGGTCGCCCACGGTTCGGCCGAACCGGCCCGGTTGTACGGGCCCGAGGCGGCCACCGACCCGCTCGGCATCTACGAGCGGCTGCGCAAGGAACACGGCCCCGTCGCGCCGGTGCTGCTGGAGGGCGACATCCCCGCCTGGCTGGTGCTGGGCTACCGGGACAGCCGACGGGTGCTCGACAATCCCCGCCAGTTCGCCCGGGACGCACGGAACTGGCGGGACTGGCGGGAGGGCCGGATCGCGGAGAACTCTCCGCTGGTTCCGATGCTCGGCTGGCGCCCCGACTGTGTGTCCCAGGACGGCGAGGCGCACCGCAGGCTGCGCGGCGCCGTCAACGATGTGCTGCAGGATGCTGCCGGCCGCGGCATCCGGCGCCACGCCACGCACTTCGCCAACAAGCAGATCGACGGGTTCGCGGACAACGGCCGCGCCGACCTGGTGGCGGACTACGCCGACTATGTGCCGATGCTCGTGATGACCCGCATTCTGGGGCTCGCCGAGGCGGAGGGGCGCCGGCTGGTCGAGTCCTGCGCCCAGGTGCTCAAGGGCGGCGAGGACGCCGTGGTGCACGATGGCATGATCAGGGAGATCTTGGGTGAACTCGCCGAGCGCAGGCGGTCCGAACCCGGCTCCGACCTCGCCACCGGCCTGCTGAGGCATCACGCGGCTCTCGACCACGACGAGGTCGTCCACCACCTGCGCGTGGTGCTGATCGCCGCACACGTCACGACCAACCTGCTGGCCCGGGTGCTGGAGCTGGTCCTGACCGACGCCTCCCGGCTCTCCGGGCTGATCAGCGGTCAGCTGAACATCTCGGCGGTGGTGGAGGAGGCCATGTGGAACTCTCCGCCGCTGGCCGTCCTGCCGGGGCGCTTCGCCGCCAGCGATGTCGAACTGGGCGGGCACCGCATCGAGGAGGGCGACCTGCTCGTTCTCGGTCTCGCCCCGGGGAACCTCGACCCCGAGGTCCGGCCCGACCCGGGTGTCTCGGTGCAGGGCAACCAGGCGCACCTGGCGTTCGGCGCGGGCCCGCACGAGTGCCCCGGGCAGAGCATCGGGCAGTCCATGATCGAGATTGCGGTGGACGTCCTGCTGCACCGGCTGCCGGGCCTGCGGCTGGCCGTGCCGGCGGATGAGCTCACCACGACCGCCTCCACCTGGGATTCCCGGCTGGACAGGCTGCCGGTCGAGTTCCCGGTGTGAGCACGCTGCTGCCCGGTCGGCAACCCGACCGGGCAGCGCCGCTGCCCTACTCGGCCGGCAGGTCGTCCACGAGCCTTGTCCGGCCGGTTCCGCGGCCGACGGGCTTTCCTTCGCCGCCGCGTAGCGGCCCGAGACCAGCGTCCATTCGTGGTTGCCGTTGATCCAGTGCTGGACGGCCTCCACACGCATCCGCACCCGGTCTCGCTCGGCGGACGGCGACTCGAGGCGTCAGCCGTCGAGCCAGTCGCCTGTGACGCCCGTGGGACGGTATCCTGTGGCGTTCCAGAGGAAATGCGGGTGGGCGCAGCCGAACATGTAGGCGAGCAGTGCGGTGTCCTCCCTCCCGGTTCGGGGGTCGTACATGGTGTGGAAGTACTCACATCCGACTGCGCCGGCGTCCTGCTGGATCTGGCGAGCGCGGTCCGGGGACGGCTCGGCCATGGATGCCTCCACGGCGGCGATGTAGGTGCGGCGCAGGATCTCCCATGTCCGGTCGGTATTGCCGCGCCAGGGACCGTGCAGTGCTTCGAAGGCGTGGAGCTCGGCGTCGAAGAGGGGCCAGGTCCGGGGGAACTGGGCTCGGCAGCGTGCGGACAGCTCAGCGGTCAGGGTGCTCAGGGCCGGCGCGGTGGGCCGCGGGCTGATGGCGAGGGTGGTGCCGTGGGTGAGGATGCCGGTGCACGCGTCGGGCTGAAGGTCACACAGCGGGCACGCCTCGGCCGGGGGAAGGCCCTGGGTGATGCCGTCGAACCACAGGGCATGGCGGCCCGTGAGCCCCATCCAGACGATGGTGCTGGGCATCAGCCAGGTGTTCCACATCGAGGAGTGCGCTTCGGGCGTGCAGCCGTACTTGATGAGGGCGATGGTGCAGGCGGCATAGAGGGCCTTGGTGTGGGTGGGTATGTCGGCGAGCCAGAAATTGCTGATTTCGCCGGTCAGGGCGTCGACTCGTACGTCGGCCATGTCGTCGACGACGCGGCACAGCAGCAGGGAGGCGAGGTGTTCCTCCTGCCAGAGTTCGGTGTCGGGCGAGACGTGCCAGAACAGGCAGTCCAGCATCTGCAGGGCCGAGTAGGTGCTCTGGCTGAGCGGGTTGGTCTGGGGGAGCGTGACGTTGCCGGCGTGGTGCTGCTGGAGCCAGTACTCGTCGGCGGATCGCTTGTGGGCTGCGTAGAGTCCGCAGACCAGGGCCCGTGCGCTGTTGGTGCTGAAACTCTCGGCCAGGCGGCCTTCGACGAGCTGGGTGACGCGCGCGCTGTCGATGGTGTCGATCACCCGTTTGTATTCGTGGAAGACGAGGATGTCGTCTTCGAAGCGGTGGCGCAGGCCCAGGTCTCGCTCGAGGTCGTTCATCACCCGGACCACGGACCAGCCACCGGTCAGGACACTGTCGAGTTCCTCGCGGTACGGCCAGGTCTTCACCGTGAGGGGATGACCGGCGCTCTGCCGCCAACTGTAGTCACCCAGCGTGCGTGCGGGGGGCGTGGGCAGCAGACGGCACAGCGGGCAGGCGCAGGCGGCCGTCTGCTCCTCCTCGCGCGGCGGGGCGAGCGCCCGGCTCCGCCAGGCCCCTTCCAGCATCACGCAGGTCAGTCGGCAGACTTCGATGTCGGTGCTGACTTGGGGGAAGGCCGCCTCGATCGTGCGCAGGCTGGTGTCGAGCCGCCTCAACCTGGCGTAGCCCTCCTCGTCGGGCGGGAGGAACGCGCGCTGCGCCAGTTGGAGGGCTCCCTCCACATGCAGCGTGGTGCTGGAGTGGGGGGATATGAGTGCGTCCAGCCGCCGCTGAGCAGCGTTCTGGCAGCTTCGGTACTGCTCCGTGCTCCCCTTGATGCGTTCCACCAAGAGGCGGGCCAGGGCGTTCCCCGCCTCCGTGGGCTGGAGCTGGGCGCTCGGCTGCGCCGGGAGCAAACTGTCGGCGGACGCCTTCGGAACAGCACCTACGACTCGAGATTTCACACCGGTCTCCTTCAAGCTGTGGTCCTGGCAACGGAATCGATCGCTGTGCCTGCCGCTACGGCCCCGCCGAGCAGCCGGACTCAGGCGACCGGCTCCGGCTCCTGCTGCGAACGACCGCGACGGGCACGACTGCTGCGCTGAGGGCCGAGGAAGTGGAGCGGCATCGCCGCCTCAGCTGTGTTGATCTGGAAGCACTCGCGGCCCGTCAGAGGTAGCGCGTCCCAGGCCCATGTCCCGGATCCACCGCAGATGGCGCGACCGCGCACATTCCAGGTGTTCGCTCACGGGGGTCGAAGGGCAGGCCGAACCTGACGTCCTCAGGCATAGATGTCCTTCCGGGATACGGAACGCAGAGCCCCCCGCCCCTGCGAACGGGCGGCCCGATCGGCCGCCCGCGCACTGAACTCCGCTTCCTGGCCGGAAAGTTGCGCCGAGAAGCGTTACGAGACTGCCCAGAGCGTAAATGATCTACACAGTGACCCGGCCGTGATATGAGTTACTGCCCACACCTCATGAGTCGCGTACACTCCCACAACTCCCGAGGAGCACAAGGCACATGACTCCACAACCCGCCCGCAGCGCCGAGCAGCGCAAGCAGGACACCCTCCACAGGCTCGAGCACGACGTGGACGCGTGGGTCGCCACCGCCGGCGCCGACGGAGGAGCGCCGTACCTCGTGCCGCTGTCCTTCCTCTGGGACGGGGCGGCCCTGCTCGTCGCCACCCCGGCCGCGAGCCCCACCGGCCGCAATCTCGCGGCCACCGGCACGACACGGGTGGGCATCGGGCCCACCCGGGACGTCGTCATGATCGAGGGGACCGTCGAGACCCTGGAGTCCGCCGAGTTGTCCGAGGCAGAGGCCGAACTCTTCGCCGCCAGAACCGGTTTCGACCCGCGCGGGCTCAAGACCCGCTACCTGTACTTCCGGATCCGGCCGCAGCGGGTGCAGGCCTGGCGCGAGGCCGACGAACTGGACGGGCGGGACCTGATGCGCGACGGGAAGTGGCTGGTGGCCGACTGAATCCGCGGGGCGGGGATATCCGCAGGGGAGGGTCCCTCTCAACCCCACGGAGGAAGCAATGACACTGGTGAAAGCGGGCGTTGTGGTGCTCGACTGCGCCGAGCCCGAGAAACTCGCCGCGTTCTACAAGGAGTTGCTGGAGGGCGAGGAGACGGCCGCCTCCGCCAACCTGGTGGAGATCAGGGGGGGCCGACGGGGCCCGGCTGGCGTTCCGCCGGGACGTGAACGCGACCCCGCCGAGCTGGCCGCGCCCCGAGAACTCCCTCCAGCTCCACCTGGACTTCGTGGTGGAGGACCTCGACGAGGCCGAGCGCAGGGTGGTCGGGCTCGGCGGCCGGCCCATCGACACCAAGGACGCGGCCGGGCCGTACGAGGAACGCGGCTACGCCGACCCGGCCGGACACTCCTTCACCCTGCGCCTGGTGCCTCCCACCGCCCCCAAACAGGGCTGAGGACCTGTGTGAGCGTCAGGCACCGGTTCGGCCCCGGCGGGTCAGTCCCGGCCGCCCTTCTCGGACGTCGGCCACACACCCGTCGAGCGTTCGATGGCCTTGGCCCCGGTGCGGTCCACGGCGCTGCGCACCACCGCGAAGATGGCGCCCTGGACCGCCGCGGCCAGCAGGATCTCGCCCCAGCCGCGGTCCTCGTCCAGCGCGTCGGGCGCGTCGTCCTCGTGCCGGATGGCCTTCCACGCCTGGCGGAAGGCCATACCGGCCAGCGCTCCGCCCGCCCAGCTCAGTACGAAGCCGACGGGCTGGTAGGCGAGGGGCAGCTTCTTCTTCTTGTTGGCCACGTCTGACACTCCTTCGTTGCGATGTGTGCGGTTCAGGGCCGCCCCGCGGCCGGCACCTCCTCACCCGGGCGCACCGGCCCAGGTGGCGTCCCGTCGCCGAACGGCCGGCCACCGAGCTCCTCCCGGTGGTGCGGCGCGAGCCAGCCGGCGAGATCCGGCCCGAGCGGCACGATCCCGGTGGGGTTGATGCCGGTGTGCACCCGGTAGTAGTGCCGTTTGATGTGGTCGAAGTCGACCGTGTCACCGAACCCGGGCGTCTGGTACAGGTCCCGGGCGTACGCCCACAGCACCGGGTTCTCCGCCAGCTTCCACCGGTTGCACTTGAAGTGACCGTGATAGACGGGATCGAAACGGACCAGTGTGGTGAACAGCCGGATGTCCGCCTCGGTGAGGGTGTCGCCGACCAGGTAGCGCTGCCGGGCGAGCCGCTCCGTCAGCAGCTCCAGCCGCCGGAAGACCGCGGCGCACGCCGCCTCGTACTCCTCCTGGTGGGTGGCGAAACCCGCGCGGTAGACGCCGTTGTTGACGTCCTCGTAGACGTCCGCCATCACCTCGTCGATCTCGTCGCGCCGGGCGGCCGGATACAAGTCCGGCGCTCCCTGCCGGTGCACGGCCGTCCACTCGGTGGCGAGGTCCAGGGTGAGCCGCTGGTAGTCGTTGGTGACCAGGCGCCCGCTGGGCACGTCCACGACCGCCGGCACGCTCACCCCGCCCGGATACCCGGTCTCCCGCCGGTCATAGGCCTCGGCCAGGAAGCGGATGCCGAGCACCGGGTCGCGGCCCTCGGGGTCGAGGGTGAAGCGCCAGCTGCGGTCGTCCTGGACCGGGTCGGCGATCGCCATGGACAGGGCGTCCTCCAGGCCCAGCAGGCGGCGCGAGATCACCGCCCGGCTCGCCCACGGACAGGCGCGGCTGACCACCAGACGGTAGCGGCCGGCCGTCACCGGCCAGCCGTCACGGCCGTCCGCCGTGATCCGGTCGGCGAAGTGGCTCTTGGACCGGGTGAACCTCTTGTGGCCGTAGGCGCGGTTGCCGTCGCCACCCATGTTTCCTCCTTGCCGCACGGGGCGTCCTGGGGAACGCGTTCCCCGATTTCCGCCGTCGGCACGGTGTGAGCGGCCCCGGCCGGGGCAGTCGGCGGTGGTGAGCGGGACATCCTCGGAAGAGAAGACGCAACAGCGGACACGGGGGACGACGGACCGGGACGGCGGCCGGGACCCCCAGCGGAACACCGGACAGGAGACGCACCGGGCAGGGGCCGGGAACCACCAGGCCGACCGGAAGACACGGATCACCGTCTGGGTGGCGCTCGCCGCCAACCTGGTGATCGCCGCCGCCAAGGCCGCCGGCGGCCTGCTGGCGGGCTCGCCCGCCCTGATGTCCGAGGCGGCGCACTCGGTCGCCGACAGCCTGAACGAGGTCTTCCTGCTGGCGGCACTGCGCCGCAGCCGCCGCCCCGCCGACGCACGGCATCCCTTCGGCTACGGCAAGGAGCGGTTCTTCTGGTCCCTCCTGGCCGCCGTCGGCATCTTCGTCATGGGCGGCTGCTTCTCCTTCTTCCAGGGCGCCGAGGCGCTCGTGAGCGGCGCGAACGAGAAGTTCAGCGGTTATGTGGCGGGTCTGACCGTGCTGGGCGTCGCGCTGCTCGCCGAGGGCGCCTCCCTGTTCCGGGCGCTGCACCAGGTGCGCCGGCAGGGCGGCAGCCTGCGCGACCCGGCCCTGCGCACCGTGGTCGCCGAGGACGGCACGGCGGTGCTCGGCGTGACCCTCGCCATCATCGGCATGGCGCTGCACATGGCCACCGGGCAGGTCGTCTGGGAGGCGTCCGCCTCGCTCGCGATCGGCGTGCTGCTCGTGTACGTCGCGTACCGGCTGGGCCGCGACGCCCGCGACCAGCTCATCGGGGAGGCCGCCGACCCGGAGCTCAGCGACCGGATCCGCACGCTGCTGGCACAGCAGCCGGAGATCGACAGCGTGGAGGCGCTCTTCACGATGAAGATGGGCCTCGACTCGACGCTCGTGGCGGCCCGGATCGACCTGGTGCCCGGCCTGGACAGCGAGCGGATCGAGGAGGTCGCCGTACGCATCAAGCAGTCCCTCGCCGAGGCCGTCCCCGAGGCCGACCAGATCTTCCTCGACGTGACCGACCGGCCGGCGGGCGAGACACGATAAAAGCCCCGCCGCGACGGGGGAACGCGGCGGGGCCTGACCGTCTGGTGCCCGGGTGGAGACGGTCCATGCCTCCCGGAAACAGATTTTTCTAAAATACGGCGTTCCCGGTCCGGAATCGGCCCCCGGCGGCGGCCCCTCCGCTTCGGCGGATCACTGACCGTCGGCCGGTTCCAGGACGAAGACCGGGATCTCCCGGGAGGTCTTCTCCTGGTATTCGGCGTACGGCGGGTACGCGGCCACCGCCCGCTCCCACCACCGGGTCCTCTCGTCGCCCGTGACCTCACGGGCCCGCATGTCCTGCCTGACCGGGCCGTCCTGGAGTTCCACGTGCGGGTCGGACTTGAGGTTGAAGTACCACACCGGGTGCTTGGGCGCGCCGCCCTGCGAGGCGACCACGGCGTACCGCCCGTCGTGCTCCACCCGCATCAGCGGGGTCTTGCGGATCTTGCCGCTCCTGGCGCCCCGGGACGTCAGCAGGATCACGGGCATCCCCGTGTCCATCAGTGTCGTCCCCTTGGTGCCGCCGGAACTCTCGTACAACTCGACCTGCTCGCGCACCCACTGGGTCGGGCTGGGCTCGTACTCGCCCTGGAGAGGCATGACGTTCGTCCCTTCGACGGTCCTGCGGCCTACTGGCACCGTGCTTCAACACCGGCCGGTGCTCGAATCATCCGTACCACGCGTGCACCCGGCCGGATCCGGAACGCGGCCGTCCCGGTCCGGCGTTCCGATCGAGCCAGTCGCGCGTCACCCCGGTGCCACCGCCGCCCGCACCGCCAGTGCCATGGTCAGGACGCTCGACAGCAGCGCCGTGACCAGTCGTCCCCGGTGCCCGGTCAGGGCGCGGCCGAGGAGCGCGCCGCCGCCCGCGATCAGCAGCTGCCAGCTGGCGGAGGCGGCGAAGGCGGCGAGGACGAAGACGCCCTGTTCCAGGGGGCGTACGGCGTCCTGGGCGCGGGTGCCGAGCACGAGCGCGGCGAAGTAGATCACCGTGGTGGGGTTCAGGAGGGTGATCCCGAGCAGGCCGAGGTAGGCCCGGCCGGGGCCGGGCGGCGTCTTCTCCGGCCGGGTGGTGAGCCGGTGCGCGCGGTACTGCCGTACGGCGGTCACCGCGCCCAGTACCGCCAGCGCCGCCAGCACCAGGGCCGAGGCCCAGCGCAGCGGCCCGAGCAGCGGGCGCAGCGCCGCCGCGAGCGCGGAACCGCCCACCGCGGCGAGGAGGGCGTAGAGGCCGTCGGCGCTCGCCACGCCGAGCGCGGCCGAGGCGCCGGTCCGCAGGGAGGTACGAGCGGTGAGGGAGACCAGGTAGGTCGCGACCGCGCCGACGGGTACGGCGACTCCGTACCCCGCGACCAGGCCGGCGACGAGCGCGGCCGTCACGGGCGCGCGGGCTCGCGCCTCCGGGGGCGGCCGGGCTGCTGCTGGACCCGCGCCGGCAGGACGGCGGCGGGCATCGGCGGCAGGATGGCGTCAGTGGTGTACATGCGGGCGATCGTGCGGCCCGCGACCCGGCACCCGCAACCGGATATCGGCCCGATCACGGCGGTCGCACGCACGATGTTCGGCCAGAAAGCGCGGATCACCGATCTGGCCGAACTTGCCGTCGTCCCATAGATGCCCCGGGCATCTAATGAAGATCGGCACGCCGCACCCTTCGTCTGCGAGGTCCGCCATGACGGAATCGACCGCATCGATGGCTCAGCCCGAGCCCGTCGCCTTCCCCCAGGACCGTACCTGCCCCTACCACCCGCCGACCGCCTACGACCCGCTGCGCGCGCACCGCCCCCTGGCCCGCGTCACCCTGTTCGACGGCCGCCCGGCCTGGCTGGTCACCGGCCACGCCGCCGCCCGCGCCCTGCTGTCCGACCCGCGGCTCTCCTCCGACCGCACCCGCCACGGCTTCCCGGTGACCACCCCCCGCATCGCCGCCGCCCGCAACCGCAAGGTCGCCCTCCTGGGCGCCGACGACCCCGAACACCACACCCAGCGGCGGATGATGGTCCCGAACTTCACCCTCCGGCGCGCCGCCGAACTGCGGCCCGCCATCCAGCGGATCGTCGACGAGCGGCTGGACGCCATGATCGGCCAGGGGCCGCCCGCCGAACTGGTCGGCGCCTTCGCGCTGCCCGTGCCGTCCATGGTGATCTGCTCCCTGCTGGGCGTCCCGTACGCCGACCACGAGTTCTTCGAGGAGCAGTCCCGCCGCCTGCTGCGCGGGCCGGAGCCCGCCGACACCCTGGACGCCCGGGATCAACTGGAGTCCTACCTCGGCGAGTTGATCGACGGCAAGGCCAAGAGTCCGGAGCCCGGTGACGCCATCCTCGACGACCTCGTCCACCAGCGGTTGCGCGAGGGCACGCTGGACCGTGCCGACGTCGTGTCCCTGGCGGTCATCCTGCTGGTCGCCGGCCATGAGACCACCGCGAACATGATCTCGCTGGGCACCTACACGCTCCTCGGGCAGCCCGAGCGGCTGGCCGAGCTCCGCGCCGACCCCGCGCTGCTGCCCGTGGCCGTCGAGGAGCTGATGCGGCTGCTGTCGATCGCCGACGGGCTGCTGCGAACCGCCCTGGAGGACATCGAGGTGGAGGGGACGACCATCCGGGCCGGCGACGGCGTGGTCTTCGCCACCTCGGTCATCAACCGCGACGAGTCCGTCTACGCCGAGCCCGACACCCTCGACTGGCACCGCCCGGCCCGCCACCACGTCGGCTTCGGCTTCGGCATCCACCAGTGCCTCGGCCAGAACCTGGCCCGCGCCGAGATGGAGATCGCGCTCGGCACCCTCTTCGAGCGGCTGCCCGGGCTACGGCTCGCCGCCCGGCCGGAGGACATCCCCTTCAAACCCGGCGACACGATCCAGGGGATGCTGGAACTCCCCGTGACCTGGTAAGAGGCTCCTGCCATGCACATCGACATCGACAAGGACGCCTGCATCGGCGCCGGGCAGTGCGCCCTCGCGGCCCCCGGCGTCTTCACGCAGGACGACGACGGCTACAGCACCCTGATCCCGGGCAGGGAGGACGGGGACGGCGACCCGATGGTCCGCGAGGCAGCCCGCGCCTGCCCCGTCGGCGCCATCACCCTGCGGGACGCGGCGGACTGACCGCCCCGGCGGCCGTCGGGCGTCCCGGGTCAGGCGGGGCTTTGGCGATCGGCCCCGGGTGGCCGCCGCAGCAGCTCCGCGGTCCACGGGGTCTGGGCTCCGTGGTCGTGGCTGTCGGGTGTCGCGGTCGGGCGGGGCTTTGGCGATCGGCCCCGGGTGGCCGCCGCAGCAGCTCCGCCGTGTCCGGGGTCTGGGCTCCGTGGTCGTGGCTGTCGGGTGTCGCGGTCGGGCGGGGCTTTGGCGATCGGCCCCGGGTGGCCGCCGCAGCAGTTCCGCGGTCTGCGGGGTCTGGGCTCCGTGGTCGTGGCTGTCGGGTGTCGCGGTCAGGCGGGGCTTTCGCGACCGGCCCCGGCGGTCGTCAGCAGCAGCTTCGCCGCCTCTCGGGCCTCGGTCGCCGGCCGTGTGCTGTGTTCGATGCCCGCCGTGACCATGGCCCCCTCCGCCAGCAGGAACAGGGGGCCGGCCAGCGCGGCGGGCAGTCCCGCCCGGGTCACGAGAGCGGTGAGGTAGTCCCGGAACGCCCGCTTGTGCGCGCCCACCTGGGCCGCCACGCGCGCCGACGTGGCGCCCAGCTCGCCGTGCGCGTTGATCCAGGCGCAGCCGCGGAAGCCGTCCTCGCCGAACCAGCCCTCCAGCCAGTCGAAGACGGCCAGCACCTGCTGCGCGGGATCCTCCGCGCGCTCGACATGCTCGGCGAGCCTCCCGCGCCAGTGCTCGTCCCGCCGCTCCAGGTACGCCTCGACCAGCTGCTCCTTCGCCGGGAAAAGCTGGTAGAGCCGCTTGAGCGAGACCCCGGAGGCGGTCCGGATCTCGTCCATGCCTACGGACTGGACACCCCGCCCGTAGAACAGCTCCTCGGCGGCGTCCAGCACCCGCTCCCGGGCGGCTGCGCTGTCCATGTACGACCTCTCCCCGACCTCTCCTTGACGTGAGAACGAGCGTTCTCCTACGGTAGCAGCCACACTGGAGAACGATCGTTCTCCGCGAGGAGGAAGCCATGACCGACCGCCCGCCCCTGCCCCCCTTCACCCGTGCGACCGCCGCCCAGAAGGTGCAGGCCGCCGAGGACGCCTGGAACACCCGCGATCCGCAGCGCGTGGCGCTCGCCTACTCCGAGGACTCGGTCTGGCGTAACCGCGACACCTTCCTCACCGGCCGCGCGGAGATCGTGGAGTTCCTCACCGCCAAGTGGGCGCGCGAGCTCGAGTACGCGCTGCGCAAGGACCTGTGGGCCTTCGACGGGGACCGCATCGCGGTCCGCTTCCAGTACGAGTGCCGGGACGCCGGCGGACAGTGGTGGCGGTCGTACGGCAACGAGTTGTGGGAGTTCGACGGACGGGGGCTGATGACCCGTCGGGAGGCGAGCATCAACGACGTCCGCATCACGGAGGGGGAGCGCAGGATCCTCGGACCGCGGCCGGAAGCCGAACGGGGGCTGACCTTTCCGCTCCAGTAGGGTGCCCGGATGACCGAACAGGCCGGGAAGCCCTTCCTCTACCTCGTCGTCTGCGCGGCCGGGATCGCGGCGGACGTCAGCAAGCTGATCACCGCCGCCCAGGAGCGGGACTGGGAGGTCGGCGTCCTCGCGACGCCGGTCGCGATGGGCGGCTTCTTCGACACGGACGCCGTCGAGGCGCAGACCGGCCGTCCGATCCGCTCCGCCTGGCGCAGCCCCGGCGACCCGCGCCCCTTCCCGCCGCCCGACGCCGTCGTGGTCGCCCCCGCCACCTTCAACACCGTCAACAAGTGGGCGGCCGGCATCGCCGACACCCTCGCCCTCGGCACCCTGTGCGAGGCCGCCGGTCTCGGTGTGCCGATCGCCGTGCTGCCCTGCGTGGCCGACGCCCTGGCCGCCCACCCCGCCTACCAGAGCAGCCTGATACGCCTGCGCGGGATGGGCGTCCGGTTCGGCGACCCGTACTCGGGCGAGCCGGGCGACGACGGCGTGCGGCCCGAGTTCCGGTGGGAACGGGCGCTCGACCTGCTGGAGAATCCCAGGACCTAACGGCAGGAGACCGTCGGCCCGGCCAGCACGCGGCCGGTGTAGAGGTCCTGGCCCCGCGGCATCCAGTAGCCCAGCTTGGACACCAGCGTGGAGCAGGTGCCCGCGACCGTCACCCGGACGACCACCTTGGCGGGGTGGCCCGGCTGGAGGTCGGTGAGCGCGCAGTCCAGGGAGTGGGCCAGCCGGGTCTTCGACGGGTAGCGGCCGACCAGCGGGTTGACGCAGCGCGGGTCGGAGGTGGACACCCGCACCCCGGTGCCCTGCTCGCCGATGAGCCCGAAGCGCGCGCTGCCGTCCCCCTGGTCGCTGTCGCGCCGGACCGTGTATGTCAGGGTGGTCTCGGCGCCGGCCCGCATGGTGCTCCGGTCGACCTGGACACGGTGCGTCGCCTTCGGCAGGGGCGCGGTGAGGGTGAGGGTGGCCTGCACGGTACCCCGCAGGTCGACACCGGCGGGCGCCGACCGGACGCGCACGGTGGCCGAGATGTCGTACGTCCCCGGGCCCGGATACTGGACCGACCCGGGCAGCTCCCCGGACAGGGCCGTCTTCCTGCCGTGCCGGGCCGTCCAGGTGCCCCAGGCCTGACAGGTGTACCGCACGCGCGTTCCCGCCCGCCCGCACGTCGCCGCGGCGGAGACGGACATGGTGGGGGTGCCGTTGCCCGCGCACAGGTTGACGGTGGCCCGCTGGCCGCGCTCCCCGCGCAGCACCCCGGCGGTCGCGCACAGCGTGCCCGGCGGCTCGGCCGCGACCGCGCGCGGGGGAGCGGGCCGCCCCCAGGCGGGCGAGACGAGGGCGAGGGGCAGCAGCGCCGCCCCGGCCAGGGTCCTCAGCGTGCTCGGACGTGTCGGCACGGCGGTTCCTCCGTACGGCCGTGACCGGCCGGGCGCCGGTCGCCTGCGCCGAGGATGCGGCACCGATACGATCATCCGGCCGCTCCCACGCCGACCGGTCACCTGCGGGCAGCAACCACTGGTCTCACCGCACCTTGCGCACGTACCCGTCACTGCCCGGTGTCGAGACCTGCCGGTCCCGGCGCACGATGCTCAGCCGCCCGCCGAACCCCGCGAGGGCCTTGCGCAGGCCGGAGTCCGAGTACTCGATGACGAGGACCCGGTCGTCGTAGACCTTCGCGTACGTCCCGCACTCGTCGTACTCGGCGCACTCCTCCGCCACCGCGAAGTCCAGCCCGGTCCGCTTCCTGTCCCCGGCCAGCTCCGCGGTGTTCTTCTGGCCGATGGCCAGGTGCCGGTCGTGCGCGTGCCGTGCCAGCAGGGTGATGAAGGCGGTCGCGTCGTCGGCGCTCAGCAGGTGCCGGGAGCGGGTGTAGCTGTCGTAGTTGTCCGGCTCGACCGCGTCGAAGCCCTTGGCCGCGCAACTGTCGATCCAGCGGTCCACCCGCTCGGCCACCCGCTCGCGCTTGGCGGGCGTCCGGATGTCCAGCAGGGGCTCGTTCCAGTCCTCGTCGATGACCACCTTGCCGTGCGCGTCGCGCAGCAGCAGGTCGGTGGGCCAGGAGCCGCGCTCCTCGGGCTGGGCCTGGAAGGCGTTGACGTAGCAGACGTTGTACAGCCCCGGTGCCGGGGACGCCGAACGGTCGCGGCTGACGATCCGGACGCCCGCGGGCGGGTGATAGGGGCCGCCGATCTGGTAGTCGAAGCCCGCGGCGCGCGGTGGCAGCCGGACCGCCTTCGGCGCTTTGCCGGTCGAGGGCGACGCCGGCGCTCCGCCGGAGGAACCGCACCCGGCGAGCCCCAGGGCCGTGACGGCGGCGAACACGACGGCGCCGGTGGCCCTCCCGAGACCTCCGGCGCGGGAACCACCCCTGGCGGGCATGACCGCTCCATCAATCGCGGGTACGACCCCGCCTCGCGTGCTGTTGTGCGCCGGCACACGGAGTGACGGCCCGTGTGTGATCAAAACGCCCGGGCACGGCCGCCGTCAAGTGGGCCCCGGCGGGCGGCCCGTGACGACGTACGCTCGCCTCTGGTAACCGACCCGAAGGCAGGAGCAGCAACGATGCAGTACGTGAAGCTCGGTTCGACGGGCCTGGACGTCTCGCGGATCTGTCTGGGCTGCATGACCTACGGCCTGCCCGACCGCGGCGCCCACGAGTGGACCCTGGACGAGGACGCGTCGCGGCCGCTGATCCGGCAGGCGCTGGAGGCGGGCGTCAACTTCTTCGACACGGCCAACGTCTACTCCGACGGCACCAGCGAGGAGATCGTCGGACGGGCGCTGCGGGACTTCGCCGACCGTGACGAGATCGTCCTGGCCACCAAGGTGCACGGCCGGATGCGGCCCGGGCCCAACGGGGCCGGGCTGTCCCGCAAGGCGATCATGACGGAGATCGACCACAGCCTGCGCCGCCTCGGCACCGACTACGTCGACCTCTACCAGATCCACCGCTACGACCACCACACGCCGGTCGAGGAGACGATGGAGGCGCTGCACGACCTGGTCAAGGCGGGCAAGGTCCGCCACATCGGCGCCAGTTCGATGTACGCCTGGGAGTTCTCCAAGGCGCAGTACACGGCCGAGCGGCACGGCTGGACCAAGTTCGTGTCCATGCAGAACCACTACAACCTCCTCTACCGCGAGGAGGAGCGGGAGATGCTGCCGCTCTGCGCCGACCAGGGTGTCGGCGTACTGCCCTGGAGCCCGCTCGCCCGCGGCCGCCTCACCCGCGACTGGGGCACCACCACCGAGCGCAGCGCCGGCGACAACTTCGGCAGCAGGCTGTACCCGGAGAGCGACCGGTCGATCGTCGAGGCCGTCACCCGCATCGCGGGCGACCGGGGCGTCCCGCGCGCCCAGGTCGCCCTCGCCTGGCTGCTGCACCAGGACACGGTGACCGCGCCGATCGTCGGCGCCGCCAAGCCGGGGCACATCGAGGACGCGGTGGCCGCCGTGGAACTCGAACTGAGCGACAAGGAGATCGAAGAGCTCCAGGCGCCCTACACCCCGCACCCGATCAGCGGGCACTGACGGTCAGTGGGGTCCGTGCGGTGGGAACTCCGTACCGCACGGACCGGCTCCCTCGCTGAGCGCCAGCGGCACCCGGTCTCCGGACATGGACAGCGTCCGGTAGTGCTCGCCGATCCGCTCGGCCGAGCGGCCCACGTAGTGCCCGATGAAGGAGCGGCGGAAGCGGCCGGCGCTGCGGTTGGGCGACGAGCCGTGCACCAGGCTGCCGTTGAAGAACAGCACGTCCCCGGGTGCCATGTCCACGGGCACGGCGCTCAGACCGGGCGGCGGCGGCACGTACTCCCGCGCGAACGACAGCCCGGCGTCCGCCTCCTCGGGGCAGAACACGTCCATACGGTGCGTGCCCGGGACCACCTCGAGCCCGCCGTTGTCCCGGTCGATCACATCGCAGGCGACCCATGCGGCCACACACGTCCCGGGCTCCACCCGCAGATAGAAGTTGTCCTGGTGCAGCGCCTGGCCCCGGGCGCCCGGCGGCTTGAAGTAGAACATGCTCTGCGCGGCCAGCACTTCCTCGCCGAGCAGCGCCTGAAGGACCGTGCGCAGCCGGGCGTCGAGCAGGAAGTCCCGCGCGAGGCCGCTGATCTCGTGCGGGTGCATGACCCTCGGGTACGCGTGCAGCGGATCGGCCGGGCCGCCACCCGGTACCGGCGTCCGGGGCTCGAAGTGCCCGGGCACCGGGCCGGCCGCGTGCAGCGCCGCGAACTCGGCGCACAGCCTGTCGATCTCGTCGTACCCGAACAGACCGCGCACGACCGTGTAACCCGCCTCCTCGAACTCCCCGGCCCACTGCCGCCGGACCCCGGGCGTGCCGGGCGCTGTGTTGTCCATGGCTGTCATGGCCTCTCCCTCTTCGTTTCTGTCCGTGCGGTCATCTCCCGTGTCACGCTAGGCCGGAGCGCCCGACCGGAGGATGCCCGTGACCACTGAGGGATTGCCTGTGACTGCCGTACCCGCCGACCCCTCGCCGGGTCTGGTGGTGACCGGCCGTTTCGACCAGGCACCCGGCTACGGCATCCACCGGCCCGAGGGCGCGGCGAGCTGGCTGTTCACCTGGACGACGGGCGGGCAGGGCATGGTGCGGCAGGGGGCGGCCGAGGCACGGCCCGGCGCGGGAGACCTGGTGGTGCTCGGCCCCGGCGTCCGGCAGCGCTACGCCGTCGCGCCCGGCGCCCGGCACTGGCGGTTCTGGTGGGTGCACTGCCAGGCCCGGCCGTCCTGGACGGCCTGGCTCGGGCCGTACGCGGTCGCCGACGGGATGTACGTCGCCACCGTCCCCGTCGGCCTGCGCGACCGGGCCGGCCAGGCCTTCGCCCGCATGCTCGCCGACGTCCGCCGGCCCGGCGGCGCGGCGCCGCCCGCCGCCCCGCCCGGGGACGACCCCGTCGCCGTGGCTCACGACAGCACGGCGCGGGAACTGGCGTTGTGCGCGCTGGAGGAGGTCGTGCTGCTCGCGGCGGCCGGAGCGCGCGAGCCGGCGCCGCTGCCGGGAACCGACGCCCGGATCCTGCGTGCCGAGGAGCTGATCGCCGCCGACCCCGCCGCCGGGCACACCGTGCGCTCGCTCGCCGCGAGCGTCGCGCTGTCACCCTCCCGATTCGCCCACCTGTTCACCCGGCAGACCGGCCGGTCGCCGATGCGGGCGCTGCGCGAGGCGCGGCTGCGCCAGGCCGCCCGCCTGCTGGAGGGCACCGACCTGACCGTGGAGCGGGTGGCCGCGGCGTCCGGATTTCCCAGTCCCTTCCACTTCAACCGGGTGTTCCGGGAGCGGTACGGGCTCCCGCCGGGCACGTACCGGGCAATTACCGTGCCGGGAGGGGGACAAGCCGGAAAAGAGCCCTGTTGACAATTCGTCAAAATCCCCGGACGAGCGGGCTGTGCGCAAAACCCGGGGGTCCCTTGTTCCGCCCCGCTGGCCTGTGCAAAGGTGTGCCCTGTCGGCGAGCAGACAATTCCGTGTCGCACTCCGCGGGTGCGAGGCCGCTCCCGTACGCCCCCCACGCTTCAAAAGAGCTGCCGAAGGCGGACGTTCGAGGTGTCGAATGCCGTACGGGTGTCCCGGGCATGTCGTAGGGCCGGATAGCATACCCCTTGGTATGGATTGAATCCCCTGTTGCGTCTTGGAGGAATGCAGCCGTGAATGACGCAGGCCTGTCGAATTCCCCCACCCCGCCCCGGCTGTTCGACATCCCGGACGAGCAGCTGAGCGCGGAGCTGAAGAAGTGGACAGGAGCGACACCCGCGCTGCATCCCGTCGGTGAACTCCTCGACCGGCACTGGGAAGCGGCCTTCGCCTACGCCCGGCTGTGCACCGACGGACCGCGCGCGGCCGGCATGCTCACCACGGCGACCTTCACCCGGCTCTTCGGCGCCTCCCTCAGACAGGCGGGGCCGACCTCCGCCTGGCGGCCCCAACTCCTGGTCACCGTGCGCCGCATCGCGGCGGAGTGGGACAACGACGGCCGGCAGGAACTCCTCCACCCCGACCTGCGCCCCGGCACCGGCGACGGCGACCGCGCGGCGGCCCGGCTGCTGCCGCCCGCGCACCGGCGCCTCATCTCCCGCGCCTTCCAGCGGCTGCCCCAGTCCGCCCGCGCCGTGCTGTGGCACGCCGAGGTCGAGTCCGAGCCCCTCGAGATACCCGCCGGACTGCTCGGCCTCGACGAGGAGGGCACCCGCGTGGAACTCCGGCGCGCCCGGGAACGGCTGCGCGACGAGTGCCTCCAGGCCCACCGCGAACTCTCCGACCAGAACGACTGCCTGCGCTACAGCCGGATGCTCGACGTGACCTACCGGCGCGGCGGCATCGACGTCGACCCCGACCTCCAGCAGCATCTGAACGGCTGCCGGCACTGCCGGCACACCGCCGACCAGCTGGACCGGTTCAACACCGGGCTCGGCCTGGCGCTGGCCGAGGCGGTGCTCGGCTGGGGCGCCGCGGCCTATGTGGAAGCCCGGGCGGCCCTCGCCGAGCGGGCCGCCGAGCCGGAACCCGGCGCCGGACCGGCCGGGAGCGCGCACGCGGCCGCCATCGCGGCCGGACTCACGGGCGAGGAGGCCTTCACCGGCCCCGCCCCCGCATTCACCGGCGGTGAGTCGTTCACCGATCCCGCCCCCGGAGCCGTGGGCGGCGATCCCTTGCCCGCGCCGGCACCGGGCCTGGCGGGCGGCGAGCACCTCGCGGCCCCGGAAGCCGTTCCCGTGGCAGGCCAGGGCTTCGCGCCCGCCCCGCCCGCGCCCGGCACCGAACCACGTCAGCCGCGCGCCGCCGGTCGTTCCGCGCGCCGCGCCGAGCCCGCCGACGGGTCCGGCCGGACCGCGCCCCGCTCCCGACGCCGTACGGCCTCCCGCGCGTCCGCGCCCGGGACGGAATCCGCTGCCGCCACCACCGCGGTAGCTTCGGACGCCTCCGCGCCCGGTCCGTCCGCGCGTTCCGCCTCCCGCCGTTCCGCGCTGCGGGCGGCCCGCCGGGTCCGGCGCCGCAACCTCGCCGTGGCCGTGGCGACGGTGAGCGGTCTGGTCGTGCTGCCGCTGGTGCTGTGGACGGTGCTCGGCTCCGGCGACGGTGCCGCTCCCGTCGCGAGCGGCAAGGACGCCGGCAAGCCCAACTCCGGCTCCGAGACCACCAACCCGTCCTGGGTCGGGTCCGGCCAGACCGCCAAGGGCGCCCTGCGCGGCCGGCTGCACAACATCGCCTCCGGACTGTGCGTCGGCATCGTCGGCAAGAAGGCCGTCAAGGGCGCCGAGACCGAGCTCACCACCTGCTCCTCCGCGGCGAGCCAGCAGTGGACGTACGACACCGACGGACTGCTGCGCAACGACGCCGACCCCGGCCTGTGCCTCGACTCCCACCTCGGCTACTCGGTCCAGCTCGCCCCGTGCACGGCCGCGACCGGCACGAACCTCCGCTACGACTTCACCCTCCAGGGCGCCCTGGTGCCGCGCGGCGAGCCGGACCTGGCGCTCGCCCCCGCCGCCACCGACGGCGCCGGCGCCCTCGTGGTCAAGACCCGCGCGGACAGCGACGTGCAGCGCTGGGCCATGGACACCTCCAAGCCCGACCTCCAGATGCAGAACGTCAACTGGGACGCCGACAACACCCCGCTGATGACCTCCCCGACTCCGGCCGCGCCCAAGTCCGCGCCGAAGACCCCGTCGCCGGAACCCAGCCCGTCGGCCACTGCGTCGAGCGCCCGGCCGACGCCGTCGAGCACCGGCTCCACCGACATGTGCGCCTACAACCCGTACTACTGCGACGGGGACGGGGACGGCCAGTACGGCGGCGGGTGGGGCCACGGCGGCTACGGCGGCTACGGCGGCTATGGCGGCTATGGCGGCTACGGCTCGGGGCACGGCGGACGCTGAGCGGCCGCGCGGCGGCTCGTGGTGAAGCGGCCCTAGCGGTGATGCGGCGGCGGGGGAGGCGGCAGCGTCGTCAGGTCGGGTGCTGCCTCCGGCCACACCAGCAGCACCGGGCAGGGCGCGTGGTCGACGACGAAGCGGGCGGCGGGACCGAGGCTGTGCGGGCCGAGCCGGGCCCGGTCGCCGTCGCGGGCCAGTACCAGCAGACCGGCGCCCTCACAGGCGGCCACCACCTCCCGCTCGACCCGCCCGGACCGCTCCAGCCGGACGCAGGGCCGACCCAGCCGTTCGGCCGCCGCCTCGAGGAGCTCGGCCGCGGAGCTGCCGCCGAGGTCCTCCAGCCGAGTGCCGGGGTCCCGGTCGGGGCGTCCGCGACCGAGCAGCCCGGCGAAGGCACCGTGCGCGAGGCCCGGCACGTCCGGCCCGCTGACGTGCAGCAGGACCACCTCGGACGCCGTGGGGGCGTGGGCGCGCACGGCGTCCACGCAGGCGGGCCAGGTGCCTTCCACCAGCCACACGATCACACGCATTCGGTCGGCCTCCCTAGGTCGCACACGACCTGTCTCGCACGACTTGACTCGCACGACTTGTCTCACACGATCCGTCTCACACCACCTGGAGCGAACCCCACAGTGCCACCACGGCCAGGATGAGCGCCGACGGCACGGCGAGCAGTCCCAGCCGGGTGAACTCCCCGAGATCCACGTCGTGTTCGTGCTGGTGCACGATCCGCCGCCACAGCAGCGTCGCCAGCGACCCCGCGTACGTCAGGTTCGGGCCGATGTTCACCCCGAGCAGCACCGCCAGCACGGCGCCCGGCCCGGCCGGCCCGGTCAGCGGCAGCAGGACCAGTACGGCGGGCAGATTGTTGATCAGATTGGCCAGGACGGCGGCCAGCGCGGCGATGCCCAGCAGCGCCGGCAGCCCCGTACCGCCGGGCAGGACGTGACCGAGGGCGTCGGCGAGCCCGTTGTCCACCACCGCCCGCACCACGATGCCCAGCGCCAGCACGAACGCCAGAAACCCAGGGGCCGCCGCCCGCGCCACCGTCACGGGCGTCGCCCGCCCCCGCAGCAGGGCCCGCCCGGCGAGCACCAGCGCCCCTGCCGTCGCCGCCCATGCCGGATCGACGCCGGCCGCGGACGCCACCACGAACCCCGCCAGCGTGCAGACCACGGTCACCAGCGCGAACAGCGGCAGCCCGGGCGGTTCGGCGGCCCCCTTCGGTCCCGGGGCCGCCGCCGACAGGTCGCGGGTGAAGAACCGCCGGAACACCGCGTACTCGGCGCCGACCGCCACCAGCCACGGCAGCGCCATCAGCGCCGCGAACCGCGTGAAGCTCAGCCCGCTCGCCGCGAACGCCAGCAGGTTGGTCAGGTTGGACACCGGCAGCAGCAGCGACGCCGTGTTCGACAGATGGGTGCAGGCGTAGACGTGCGGCTTGGGCCGAACCCCGGTGCGGGCGGCCGTGGCGAACACCACCGGCGTCAGCAGCACCACCGTCGCGTCCAGACTGAGCACGGCCGTGATCACCGACGCCAGCGCGAACACCGCCGTCAGCAGCCCCACCGGCCGCCCGGCCGCGCGCCGGCCCATCCACGCCCCGCAGGCCTCGAACAGCCCCTCGACATCGCAGAAATGGGCGAGCACCAGCACCGCCGCCAGGAACCAGACCACCGGCCCCAGCCGTTCCGCCTCGGCCCGGGCGTGGTCCAGGGAGATCGCGCCGGTGGCGACGGCGATCCCGGCGGCGGGAACGGCCATCACCGCCTCCGGCCACCCGAGGGGCCGCACGACCGCCCAGGCGAGCACGGCGACGAGCAGGACGACGGACAGGGCCTCGGCCAGCGGGGTGTTCAGGGGACGGTCCTCCGCGAGGTGATCGACAAGTGCGCGCCCCATGAAAACAGACGAAGGTGAGAGGGCTACGACGACCGCGTGCCCGCACCGCCCAGGAACTCCTCCCAGCCGCCGACCGGGGACTGCCCCGGGCTCAGCGTACGCAGCTTGCGCAGCACGGCCGGGTCCTGCGCCTCCAGCCACGCCACGAGCTGCTTGAAGGAGACGAAGCGCACGTCGTCGTACTCGGCCATCCGGCCGGTGGCCTCCTCGACGGCGTCCATGTAGATGCCGCCGTTCCAGCGCTCGAAGTGGTTGCCGATGAACAGGGGAGCGCGGTTGGTGGTGTAGGCGCGGTGGAAGCCCGCCACATAGGTGTCACGGGCCTGGGTGCGCCAGGCGTCGTACTGCGAGCGGTCACCGAGGGGGTTTCCGGCGGACTGGTTGAACATCATGTTGTAGTCCATCGAGAGGACCTGGAAGGAGTGGCCGGAGAACGGTATGGACTGCAACGGGAAGTCCCAGATCCGGCCGCCCTGCACCTTGCCCGGCCAGATCTGGAGCCCGCCGGGGGAACTGGCGTCGTACTTCCAGCCCAGTGCGGCCGCCGTGGGCAGCAGCGCGGTCTGGCCCTCCAGGCACGGGGTGCGGCCGCCGATCAGCTCCTTGCGGTAGTCGAAGGGCAGCGGGTCGAGGTCGGTGAAGCCGGTGTTGGTCTTCCACTCGGTGACGAAGCGGACCGCCTGGTCGATCTCGCTGCGCCACTCGGCGCTCGACCAGTTGCGCACCCCGTCCGCGCCGCAGAAGTGCCCGTTGAAGTGCGTGCCGATCTCGTGGCCCTCCAGCCAGGCGGAGCGCACCTGCTGGAGCGTGGCGTGGATGTGCCGGTCGGCGAGGTAGCCGATCGCGGAAGCGCCGACCGGGTGCTGCGGCGGGTGGTAGAGGTGCTTCTTGGACTCGGGCAGCGTGTAGATGCCGCTGAGGAAGAAGGTCATCTTGGCGCCGTGGTCGGCGGCCACCTTGCGGAACCGGGAGAACAGCCCGTTGCTCAGCTCGCCCGCGCCGTCCCAGGAGAACACCACGAACTGCGGCGGCCGGGTCCCCGGCTTCATCCGCGTCGCCTTCGGCTGGTGCGGCTGCGCCCCGGTGTCCGCGGTGGAACCGTCGCCGATCTTCTTCACCGGCCGGGCCTGCGCCGTGCTCCGGCCGCTCCCGGAGCCGCCGCCCACGGACAGCCCTCCGGCCGAGCAGGCGGACAGGGCGCCCAGCGCGCCCGCCGTCGCTCCCGCGGTCATGAGACGCCTGCGTGAGATGCCGCTCATGTCTCGTCCCCGATTCCCTCGTCACGGCCCCGTCGGGGCCTTCTCGCTGTGCGGTCGACGGGTTCGATGGCCGCTCGCGGCGGAAAGATCGGGGCGGACGGCACCTGTTTCCGTCCTGTGACAGTCGGGACGCGGCCATGAAGAACCCCGCTGCCGGGGGAGTGGGGGCAGCGGGGTCCGGATCAGGGGATACGAGGGCTCGGCGTGTGTGCGGTGGGAGGGAGAGAGGGGATCAGGCGCCGGTGCCGGGGCTGAAGACGGTCAGGAAGACGGACGAGGAGTTGCCGGACACCGGCACCGGGCCGGCCGTCCACTTCACCTTCAGCTGGTCCCGCTCGTCCGGTGGGGTGACCAGGAGCGCGGCGGGGGACGCCGTCTTCGCGCCGCTGATCTCCGGATTGGAGAAGGTCAGGCCCGCCCAGGCGCTCCCGCCGGGCTTCAGCGTGACCGTGACGGCCTTGCCGGAGGAACGCCTGGGGTCCGGGCCGAGCTGGGTGCCGGAGGCGTTCACGAAGGCGGAGCCGGGATAGCCGCGCAGCGTGCAGGTCCGGGCGGACTTGTTGGTGAGCACGATGGGGAAGTTCTCCTGGCCCGCGCCCGGGTTGTTGCGGCCCACCGCGGCGCTCAGCTCGGAGGTGTGGCAGCGGGTGCTCGCGGCGGTGTCCCCCGTGCCGTCGCCGCCCGTACCCGCCTTGCCGGTCGGCGCCGGCGAGGACGGCGTACCACCGCTCGGGGCGGCGGCGCTCGGCGATGCCGGGGCGCTGCCGCCCGCGGTGTCCGTCGCACCCGTCGACCCGTCCGACGCGGGCGAGGCGTTGCCCGGAACCTTCTGCGGAGCACCGTTTCCGGTGTCGTTGCCGCAGGCGCTCAGAAGACCCAGCACGGCGACCGCGCTCCCGAGCACGGCCGCGCGACGCAAGGACTGGGACGTGTACGCCATGTCTCAACACTCCTGCTGGTCATGGCACGCGCCGTGGGGCCGCGTGCCGTCGGCGCCTTGTGCGCCGTCATGAGAGTCCGATGCGCGCTCCGCGGGAGAAGTTCGCGGTCCGCGCGGTTTTTTCACCCGTTCTCTTCCCCGTTCCCCACCCGTCAGGTGACCCGCAGGGAGCGGAGTATGCGGTCCGTGGCGCCGGTGGCGCCGGTGCTGTCGGTTCGGCGTATCTGCACATACAGCTGAGGCTCGGCCTTGCCGCTCGCCGGGCGCAGCGCGCTCTCGCTGATCGAGCCGCCGCTCGGGCAGTCGCTCCAGCTGCGGACCCGGCCCTGCCAGGCCGTGCCGGTGTAGGCGCGGCCACCGTCGTAGTGGCAGCCGCTGTGGGCGAGGGCGTTCACCCTCGCCGTGACGTCGCCGTGCTCGCTCAGGCCGACGAACAGGCCGTCCACGTCAGCGTCCAGATCCGGCCACTTCGCGAGGTCGTCGGCGACCGCGAGTCCCGGCTCGTGCCCGGAGGGCAGACCGAGGTCCTTGGGATCCCAGCCGGCGTCGCGCAGTTGGCGGCCCCAGCCGGAGGGCACCTCGGCCACGATCCGGCCCGTGGAGTCCTTCACCCGCAGCTCGTCGGCCGGGGAATCCGACGAGGAGCGTTGGTGCAGCAGCGTCACCGTGCCGGCGGCGGCCGCGGCGGCGAGCACCGCGGCGACCGAGAGGGTCAGGACGCCGATCCTCCCGCGCACGCCGTCGAGCCGGCGCCGGCGCGGGGGCACGGACACCCGCTCGGCCAGCCGGTCCAGCTCGTCGGCGAACGCCTGCGCGCCGGGCCAGCGCCGCTCCCGGTCCGGCTCCAGCGCCCGCATCAGGGCGCGCTGCACATCGTCGGCGAGGTCCGGACGCAGCCGCTGCGGGGGTACGACCCGGCCCGGCGGGCCCGGCACCGTGCCGGTCACCAGCTCGTAGCCGACCGCGCCCAGGCCGTACACGTCGGCCCGGGCGTCGATGCCCATGCCGGGCTCGGCCTGCTCCGGAGGCTGGTACCCGGCCGAGCCGGCGGCCAGGGTCAGCCCGGATGCCTGCGCCAGGCTCTTGGCCAGCCCGAGATCGGCCAGCAGCACCCGGCGACTGCCGTCCGGCGCGGTGCGCAGCAGCACATTGCTCGGCTTGACGTCCCGGTGCACGATCCCCGCCTCGTGCAGGGCCGCCGCGCTCCGGGCGGCCAGCGCCGCCAGCCGCAGTGCCTCGGGCACCGGCAGCGGGCCGCCCGCCAGCCGGTCGGCGAGGGTGCCCGCGTCGGCGTACTCCATGACGAAGTACGGCCTGCCGTCCGGCAGTTCACCGATGTCGTAGACCTGTACCACCCGGCCGGAGCCGGCCTTGCGCAGCAGTCGCGCCTCGGACAGGAACCGGTCGCGCACGTCGAGACGGTGGGACCAGTTCTCGGCGAGGACCTTGACCGCCACCGGGGCCTCGAGCTGGTCGTCGTGGGCGAGCCACACCGTGCCGAACGCGCCGGTGCCAAGGCGACGTTGCAGGCGATAGCGGCCGATCCGCTCGAGGGAGTGCATAGGACTATCATGCCTGCTCGGAGATCGACTCGAAGGGGGACCCGCGGTGTACGACGCGGCGCTGACCGAAGACCTCGCCCGGCGCGCCGCCGCGGGGGACCGGGCGGCCCTGGAACGGCTGCTGGCCGAGGTCCGGCCCGAGGTCGTCCGGCGCTGCGGACGCTTCCTGCCCTGCCGGGAGGACGCGGAGGAGGCCGCGCAGGACGTGCTGCTCCAGATCGCCCGGCGGATCTCCACCTTCGAGGGCCGCAGCCGCTTCAGCACATGGCTGTACACCGTCGTCGCCAACTGTGCCCGGCAGAAGTACCGCGAGCTGAAGCGGCGCGCCGCCGAGCAGCCCGTCGTCATCGAGCCCGCCGAGCACGTCGACCCGCGCACCACGAGTGTCATCGCGGGCTCCCGCGTGGACCTGCTGGAGGCGCTGGACCGGCTGGAGCGGGAGCATCCGCACCTGGTCGCGCCGCTGGTCTACCGCGACATCTGCCAGCTGGAGTACGCCGAGGTCGCCGAGCGCGTCGGCATCCCGCTGGGCACCCTGAAGTCCCGGCTGCATGAGGCCCGCAAGCAGGTACGGCCCTGGCTGACCGCGTCCTGAGCCGCCCGGACCGCTGCCACCGCTGACACCGCTGGTACTACAGGTCAGCCTCGTGCAGCGGCAGCTCCGCCCAGATCGTCTTGCCCTCAGCCGTGTGCCGGCTGCCCCAGCGCTGGGTGAGCTGGGCGACCAGCAGCAGCCCGCGGCCGCCCTCGTCGAAGGTCTTGGCGCGGCGCAGGTGCGGGGCGGTGTGGTTGCTGTCGGACACCTCGCAGATCAGCGTGGCCGCGTCGTGGATCAGCCGCAGCCGGATGGGACGGGCGCCGTACCGGATGGCGTTGGTGACCAGTTCGCTGACCACCAGTTCCGCGGTGAAGGCGATCTCGCTGAGCGACCAGCGGTCCAGCTGCTGGACGACCTGCTTGCGGATCGGGGCGACCAGGGCCGGGTCGGCGGGGATGTCCCAGGTCGCCACCTGGGAGGCAGGCAGTCCCTGGGTGCGGGCGAGCAGCAGCGCCACGTCGTCGGCCGAGTCTCCCTCCGGGAGCAGGGCGCTCAGGATCCGGTCGCAGGTCTCCTCCAGCGAGTCCGCGTAGCCCGCCAGGGTCTCGGTCAGCAGCCGGTGGCCGGCCTCGCCGTCCCGGTCGCGGGACTCGATCAGGCCGTTGGTGTAGAGGGAGAGCACGCTGCCCTCGGGCAGGTCCAGCTCGGCGGACTCGAAGGGCAGCCCGCCGAGACCGAGCGGTGGCCCGGCGGGCAGGTCGATCTGCCGGGGCGCTTTGCCGGGCGGCAGCAGCACGGGCGCGGGATGCCCGGCGCGGGCCAGCGTGCAGCGGCGGGAGACCGGGTCGTACACGGCGTACAGGCAGGTCGCGCCGACCTCGCCGGTGCCGCTGCCCTCGCCGCCCGACTCCTCCGCCAGCCGGAGCACCAGGTCGTCGAGGTGGGTGAGCAGCTCGTCCGGGGCGAGGTCGATGTCGGCGAGGGTGCGTACCGCGGTGCGCAGCCGGCCCATGGTGGCCGAGGCCTGGATGCCGTGGCCGACGACGTCCCCGACGACCATGGCGACCCGCATCCCGGACAGCGGGATCACGTCGAACCAGTCGCCGCCCACCCCGGCGCGCGCCGCGGGCAGATAGCGGTACGCGGTCCGCAGGGCGGCCGTGCGCGGCAGGGAGCGCGGCAGCAGGCTGCGCTGGAGGGCGAGGGCGGTCTCGCGCTCGCGGGAGTAGCGGCGCGCGTTGTCGATGCAGACGGCGGCGCGGGCCGTGACCTCCTCGGCGAGCAGCACGTCGTCCACCGTGAACGCCTCGGGCCGCCGGTACCGGGTGAACACCGCGACCCCCAGGGTCAGGCCGCGGGCCCGGATCGGCACGGACATCGAGGAGTGGATGCCGTACTCCCGCACCCGCTCGGCGCGCTCCGGGTTCCAGGTCAGCCACCGCTCCAGTTCGTCGGAGGGCATGGAGACGTCGATCGTGCGGCCCGCCACGAGCGAGTCGGCCTGCGGGGACGGAGCGGGGTAGAGCTCGACCTGGCCCGGCTTGGTCACCGCCTCGGGGGTGCCCGGCAGCAGGGACCGGTGCGCCACCCGGCGCAGCCGGACCGGCGCGGTGACCCGGGCGGGGAGCTCGCCGCCGAATTCCTGGGGGTCGAGCAGGTCGACGGTGACGAAGTCGGCGAGCGCGGGCACGCACACGTCGGCCAGTTCCTGTGCCGTACGGACGACGTCGAGCGTGCTGCCGATGCGTACGCTCGCCTCGTTGACGAGCTGAAGCCGCTCCCGTGCCAGGTACTGCTCGGAGAAGTCGTGCGCGGCCACGCACACGCCGCGCACCCGGCCGGTGTCGTCGGTGATCGGCGCCATCCGGGCCAGCCAGGAGTATCTGTGGCCGTCACCGCCGATCGGCAGATACGTCCGCACATCGTCCCCGCGGCCGCTGGTGAGCACGCGGTGCAGATGCTGCTCGATGTCCAGGCTCTGCGGCCGGCCGCTCATCTCGGGCACCCGCAGCCCGCGCACGTTCTCCTCCGGCAGCCCGAGCACGTCGGCCATGGCGTCGTTCATCCGGCGCAGCCGCAACCGGTCGTCGTAGATGGCGACGGCACAGGGCGACTGGAGGAGTTCGGCCCGCTCCAGCGGGTCGTCGGGGGAGTACGGGCCGTCGCCCTTCAGGGGCGTGACCACGAGCCAGTGGCCCGGGCCGTTCCCCTCCGGCGGCCGGTGATGGGCGAGCACCCAGACGGACACCGCGGAGCCGTTGCTGTGGCAGAGCGTGACGGACCCGGACCAGCGGTCGTCCTGTGGGGTGAGGGACCGGGATCCGCCCCCGCCGGCCAGCAGGTTCAGGACGGGACGCCCCACGACGTCCGAGGCTTCCCAGCCCAGCAGGCGACGCGCGCCGTCGTTCCATTCGACGACCGTGCCCGCGTCGTCGACGACAGCCCGTGCCGTCGCGGCGTCGTCGAACGGATACACCGGCCTCATCGTCGCCACTCCATCGCGCACACTCACAGTGAACAGGTGCGTCCCTCGGGCTTCCAGCCTAGTGCGTCCCGCTCCCGCGCGGACGCGGCCCTGGCCACCGCACGGCACCCCCGTCAAGAGCCGTTTTCCGCCGAAGGGACCCCAGTGGCGGGAGTACGGCCCCGCCCCCTTGACGGACCGGTGTGGCCCCCCGTCAGAATCTGTTCGTTCACGATCAGTTGTGAGTACTTCTGGGCCCTGATGAGGGAGAGTCGCCATGACGGTCACTCGCAGATCGGTTCTGGTCGCCGCCACGGCGGCCCCGACGGCCGGCGCGCTCCTCGGCGCACCGGCCGCCCGGGCCGCCGAGGCGTCCGGTGCCGCCGAGGCCTTCGATGCCGCAGGGGGGCGCAGTACCGTCCCTCTGCGTGACGGTTGGCGCTTCGCGCTGGTCGACCCGGGCGGGATCACCGACCCGACCGGCGAGTACGCGAACGCCGCCGACCCCGGGTACGACGACTCGGCCTGGCGTGAGGTCGCGGTACCCCACGACTGGAGCATCGAGCAGACCCCGACCACCGAGCACGGCACGACCAGCGGCACCGGCTTCTTCCCCGGCGGCCTCGGCTGGTACCGCCTCGCCTTCACCCTGCCGCCGGCCTGTGCGGGCAAGCGGATCTCGGTGGAGTTCGACGGCGTGTACATGGACTCGTACGTGTACTGCAACGGCACCCAGGCCGGCCGTCACCCGTACGGCTACACCGGCTTCGCCCTCGATCTGACCGGCCTGGTGCACACCGACGGCACCACCGAGAACGTCATCGCGGTCAAGGTCCAGAACCAGCTGCCCAGCAGCCGCTGGTACTCGGGCAGCGGCATCTACCGCGAGGCCCGTCTGGTGGTGACCGACCCCGTGCACGTGGCCCGCTGGGGCACGTACGTCACCACGCCGGACATCACCGCCGAACGGGCCGTCGTGCGGGTGCGGACCGACGTGCTGAACGAGACCGGCGGCGGCACGGACGTCCAGGTCGTCTCACGGGTCCTCGACCCCGGCGGACACCAGGTCGCCCGTACGTCCTCCACGGCGGCCGTGTCCGGCACGGCGACCGAGACCCACGAGCTCACCGTCGCCCGGCCCCGCCTGTGGGACTTCGACACCCCGCAGCGCTACACCCTGGTGACCGAACTCCGCGTCGACGGCCGTACCACCGACACCTACCGCACCCCCTTCGGCATCCGTGCCTACCGTTTCGACCCGGACGAGGGCTTCTCCCTCAACGGCACCCACGCCAAGATCAAGGGCGTCGACCTCCACCACGACCAGGGCGCCCTCGGCGCGGCGATCAGCGTCGACGCGGTGCGCCGGCAGATGACCATCATGAAGTCGATGGGCGTCAACGCCTTCCGTACCTCGCACAACCCGCCCTCGCCGCAGATGATCGAGGTCTGCGAGGAGCTGGGCATCGTGATGATGGTGGAGGCCTTCGACTGCTGGAGGACCGGCAAGACCAAGTACGACTACGGCCGGTTCTTCGACGAGTGGTGCGAGAAGGACGCCACCGAGATGGTCCTCGCGGCCCGCAACTCGCCCGCCGTGGTGCTGTGGTCGATCGGCAACGAGATCCCGGACTCCACCTCCACCGCGGGTCTCGCCATGGCGGACCGGATCATCGGCGCGATCAAGGCGGCGGACGACACCCGGCCGGTCGTCATCGGCTCGAACAAGTACCACGGCGTGCCCGCCACCGGCTCCGCGGCCGACCTCATGCTCGCCAAGCTGGACGGGCTCGGCCTCAACTACAACACCGCCAAGTCGGTGGACGCCCTGCACGCCAGGTATCCGAAGCTGTTCCTCTTCGAGTCGGAGTCCTCGTCCGAGACCTCGACCCGCGGCAGCTACCAGGAGCCCGAGCGCCTCAACACCGGCGAGAACCACACGCCGGGCAGGCGGGAGGTCTCCTCCTACGACAACAACCTCGCCTCCTGGACGATGAGCGGCGAATACGGTCACAAGAAGGACCGGGACCGCAAGTGGTTCGCCGGGCAGTTCCTGTGGTCGGGCATCGACTACATCGGCGAGCCGACCCCGTACGACGTCTTCCCGGTCAAGGCGTCCTTCTTCGGCGCGGTCGACACCGCGGGCTTCCCCAAGGACATGTACCACCTGTTCCGCAGCCAGTGGGTGAGCGAACCGATGGTGCACCTGCTGCCGATGACCTGGAACCACGAGCCGGGGGACACGGTGGAGGTCTGGGCGTACGCCAACGTGCCCTCCGTCGAGCTGTTCCTCAACGGAAAATCCCTGGGCGTGCGGGAGTTCGACACCAAGAAGACCACCGACGGCCGCACCTACCTGGAGACCACCGAGGCCACCGGCGACGACAAGACCTTCACCGGCGGCCCCTACCCGGGCAGTTACACCAGCCCGAACGGCAGCGCGGGCAAGCTGCACCTGACCTGGAAGGTGCCGTACGCGCCCGGCGAGCTGAAGGCGGTGGCCCGGCGGGACGGCAAGGTGGTCGCCACCGACGTGCTGCGCACGGCCGGCGCGCCGCACGCGGTCCGGCTGACCGCCGACCGCAGGTCCCTCGCCGCCGACGGGCGTTCGCTGGTGTTCGTGACGGCCGGCATCGTCGACGCGCACGGGGTGGTCGTGCCCGATGCCGAGCACCTCATCGCCTTCGACGTGACCGGCGGTTCCCTCGCCGGGCTCGACAACGGCCGCGAGGAGAGCGCCGAGCGCTATCAGTCGAGCACCCGCACCGCCTTCCACGGCAAGGCGCTGGCCATCGCGCGGTCCGGCACCGAGGCGGGCACCCTCAAGGTCACGGCACGGGTCGACGGCCTGCGCAAGGGCACGGTGAAGGTGCGCACCGCACCCGCCCGCTCGGTGGCCCGTACACCCGCCCCCGGCTTCCGGCCCGGCCACCCGGCGCCCTCGGACCACCCGCTCGCGGACGCCAGTTACTCCGGCCGCCCCGACACCCTCCCCGCCGCGATGCTCGACGGCGACCCGGCCACCGGCTGGTCCAACGCCTTCGCCAAGTCGGCGACCGCCCTGCTGCCCGCGTTCAACGGGGCCCGGGCGAAGGACTGGGTGTCCGTCGACTTCGGCCGCACCCGGAGCTTCGACCGGGTCGAGGTCTCCTTCACCGTCGACGCGACGCACAGTCTGCCCGCTTCCGTCGACGTCGCCGTGTGGGACGGGACGGCGTACGCGCCGGTGACGGGCACGAGCGTCGAGTGGGCGACCGACTCGGACAGCGCGACGGTGATCACCTTCGACGCGGCCCGGGGCTCGCGCGTCCGGCTCACCCTGACCAGCGCCCACCCGGGCGAGGCGAAGGGGGCGGTGCGGATCACCCGGCTCGACGTCTAGTACGTCACGAGGGTCCGGGCGGGAATCCGTCCCGTCCGGACCGTTGACGGGATGTCATGTCTCGCACAGCATGGCGGGCGTCCTGTATTTGGGAGCGCTCCCATGTTCTGGGGAACCGACATGACACGACGCAGAACCGCCCTGCTCGCCGTGACCGCACTCCTCGCCGCGGCCCTCGCCGCGCTGCCGGCCGCCCAGGCCGGCGCCGACGAGGTCGAACAGGTCAGGAACGGCACCTTCGACACCACCACCGAGCCGTGGTGGACGACCAGCAACGTCACCGCGGGCCTGTCCGGCGGACAGTTCTGCGCCGACGTGCCCGGCGGCACGACGAACCGCTGGGACGCCGCCGTCGGGCAGAACGACATCACCCTGGTCAAGGGGGAGTCGTACCGGTTCGCCTTCAAGGCGTCCGGCTCCCCGGAGGGACACGTGGCGCGGGCGATCGTGGGGCTCCAGGTGTCCCCGTACGACACCTGGTACGAGGCGAGCCCGCAACTGACCCGCTCCGGCGACGGCTACTCCTACACCTTCACCTCGCCCGTCGACACCACCCAGGCCCAGGTCGCCTTCCAGGTCGGCGGCGGCGCGGACCCCTGGCGGTTCTGCCTGGACGACGTGTCGCTGCTGGGCGGGGTGCCACCGGAGGTGTACGAGCCCGACACCGGGCCGCGCGTCCGCGTCAACCAGGTCGCCTACCTGCCGGACGGGCCGAAGAACGCCACCCTGGTCACCGGCACCACCTCTGAGCTCCCCTGGCGGTTGAGGAACGCCGGCGGCAGAACGGTCGCCCACGGCTGGACCGTGCCGCGCGGCACCGACGCGTCCTCCGCGCAGAACGTCCAGTCGATCGACTTCGGCGCCTACCGGGGGCACGGCAAGGACTTCACGCTGGTCGCCGACGGGGAGACCAGCCGCCCCTTCGACATCGGTACCGGCGCCTACGAGCGACTGCGGCTGGATTCGCTGAAGTACTACTACACCCAGCGCAGCGGCATCGCGATCAGCGACGCACTCCGCCCCGGTTACGGCAGGCCCGCCGGACACCTGGGCACCGCCCCCAACCAGGGCGACACGAACGTCCCCTGCCGACCCGGGCTGTGCGACTACACCCTCGACGTCACCGGCGGCTGGTACGACGCGGGCGACCACGGCAAGTACGTCGTCAACGGAGGCATCGCCACCTGGGAGCTCCTGAGCACCTACGAACGCTCCCTGCACGCCCGCACCGGTCGGCCCGGGAAGCTCGGCGACGGCACCCTCGCCCTCCCCGAGAGCGGCAACAAGGTGCCCGACGTCCTGGACGAGGCCCGCTGGGAGCTGGAATTCCTGCTGAAGATGCAGGTGCCGGACGGGCAGCCGCTGGCCGGCATGGCGCACAGCAAGATCCACGACGCCCAGTGGACGGGCCTGCCGCTGCTGCCCAGTGACGACCCGCAGAAGCGCGAGCTGCACGCCCCGACCACCCAGGCGACCCTCAACCTGGCGGCGACGGCCGCCCAGGCCGCCCGCCTGTACCGCCCCTACGACCGCGCCTTCGCCTCCCGCGCCCTGACGGCCGCCCGCAAGGCCTGGGTGGCGGCCCTCGCACACCCCGAGGTCTACCCCGACCCGGACGACGGCACCGGCGGCGGTGCCTACCCCGACACCGACGCCACCGACGAGTTCTACTGGGCGGCGGCGGAGCTGTACCTCACCACGGGTGAGAAGCAGTTCGCGGACCATGTCCTCGGCTCCCCGCTGCACACCGCCGACATCTTCGGCAGCCTCGGCTTCGACTGGGGCCGCACGGCCGCGGCAGGCCGTCTGGACCTGGCGACCGTGCCGAGCAGGCTCCCCGGCCGCGACAAGGTGCGCCGGTCGCTGACCAAGGCCGCCGACACCTACCTGGCGACCCTGAAGTCACAGCCGTACGGCATGCCGTACGCCCCCGACGGCAACCGCTACGACTGGGGCTCCAACGCGCAGATCCTCAACAACGCGCACGTCATCGCGACCGCCTACGACCTCACCGGCGCCGCGAAGTACCGCGACGGCGCGGTCCAGAGCATGGACTACCTCCTCGGCCGCAACGCGCTGAACCTCTCCTACGTCACCGGCTACGGCGAGGTCAGCGCCCACAACGAGCACAGCCGCTGGTACGCCCACGAACTCGACCCCGCCCTCCCGAACCCGCCCAGGGGCACCCTCGCCGGAGGCGCCAACTCGAGCATCCAGGACCCGTACGCACAGAGCAGACTCCTCGGCTGCGTCGGCCAGTTCTGCTACATCGACGACATCCAGTCGTGGTCGACCAACGAGACCGCCATCAACTGGAACGCGGCCCTGGCGTGGATGGCGTCGTTCGCGGCGGACCAGGGCTGAGCCCGGGATCAGGCCGCGTCGTGGAAGACCAGCCCCAGCGTGCGCCGGCGGCCGGAGCGGACGGTGCTCACGCCGTGCCGCATCGCTCCGGCCGACCAGCCGCGCCGGGTGCGGACCGGGTGGTCCCGGGTGGTGAACACCAGGCCGTGGCCCTGGCGCAGGACGGTCGCGGAGCCCCGGGACTGGGCGCGGGGCCGCTGTTCGACCATCAGGAACTCGCCGCCGGTGTAGTCGCTGCCGTACTCGTCGAGGGCGACGACGACCTGGAGCGGGAAGACCAGTTCGCCGAACACGTCGCGGTGCAGTGCGTTCCAGTCGCCGGGGCCGTAGCGCAGCAGGATCTGCGCCGAGCGGTCCTGTCCGGCGGCGTGGCAGCGGGCCAGCCATTCGTCCAGGTCGTCGGGCCAGGGCGCGGGCCGGTCCAGCCGGGCCGCCCAGTCGCGGGCGATCGGCAGCAGCCGCGGGTAGAGGGCCGCGCGCACAGCGGCCACCGGGGCGGGCAGGTCGTGCGTGAAATAGCGGTACTCGCCGGAGCCGAACCGGTGCCGGGCCAGATCGACGGTGGTCCGGAACAGCTCCGGTTTCTCGTACAGGGCGGCCAGGTCACGGCACTCGGCGGGCGTCAGCAGACCGGCCGTGGGCGCGCTGCCGAGCGCGTCCAGTTCCTCGGCGAGCACGGCCCAGTCCGTTTGTGCCACGCGACGGCGGGCCCCGTCGGGGGTGAGGGTCATGGCGGTTCCCTTCGTATGCGCCCGGAGTGCCAGTCTGCCGCCGCGGCCGACGCCGGACCGGCGGAATTCAGACCTGGTGTCCTGGTGTTCCGCTCCCGGAGGTACCGTTGGACATGCCATCTGACCTGCGTGTATTTACGCGCAAGTACCCTCGCGCTACCGTTGGGGCATGCCAGCTCTCAACGTGGAGTTCAGTGAGCGCGAGCTTGAGGACCTGCGGCGGATCGCCAAGGAGCGGGGTACGTCGATGAAGGCCCTGGTGCGCGAGGCGGCCGCGGCCGACATCGCCCGGCACCGCGCGCTTCAGGAGGGCGCGGAGACGTTCCGCCGCTTCTTCGCCACGCACGCCGACGAGTTCGCGGCCGCGTTCCCGGACGACGAGCCCCCCGGCAGGGGCGAGGCCGCCTGACCCATGTCACCCGTCCTCCATATCGACGTCCCGTGGCTGCTCCAGCGCCACGAGGAAGTGCTTCCGGAACAGCCGACGATCGACGACTTCTCGGCCCTGGTCGCCGCCGTCGCCCGGCACCGGGTCGACCCGCCGCGCCTCGGGGTGGACTCCGACCCGGCCTGGCGGGCCGCCGCCCTGCTGCACACCCTCGCCCTGCTGAAGCCGCTGCCGTCGGCCAACGCGCGGTTCGCCTGTGCGACGGCGGTGGCGTACATGTTCGTCAGCGGGGCCGGCATCGACCCGCCCTACGGCGCGCTCGTCGATCTCGCCCGGGACCTGATGACCGGCAAGGCCGATGTCTACGGCGCGGCCGACCGGCTCCGTTCCTGGCAGATCTGACCACGGCACCCGACCACGGCACCCGACCACGGCACCCGACCACGGCACCCGACCACGGCACCCGACCACGGCACCCGACCGCGGTACCGCTCGCCGCTGCGGCACCCGCCCCCGTCGGCAGGGGAAGTCGTCCCGGGCCGGTGCGGGCCGGCCCGGGGCCGCCGGCCGAGGGCGGGAGGAGCGGGGCCGGCGGCCGATGCCGCGCAGCAGAGCCGCCGTCCTGCGCGGGGCCTTGCGAGAAGGGCCGATGACCAGTGCACTACCTGTCGGCGGGCGCCGGGAGCGTGCGCGGCGGGCCGGCGTGTGCGCGAATTTCACACGGGGCGCATGGAAAGGTGAAAGCACGCCTATAGCCTGACTTTCTGCCAAAACTGTCGATGCCGCCGAACTCCTTGTTGGCCTTTGGGGAGTTGTGCAAGGGTGAACCACTCGAGCGCACACGCATCAAAGGAATCACTCCGTGCCCACCCCCCACCCCCCACGTCCTCCCTATCCACCGCCCGGAGGGGTCTCCGGAGAGTCCGACGAGTCACTCGCGGACCGGCTGCGCGGGAGGTCGGATGGAGAGGCCGCCTCGTCCGTCGCCCTGCTGATGGCACGGCACTGGCAACCGGCCCACGACTACGCGGCCATCTGCCTCGCCGCCGAGGACACCGTCGTCCACATGGTCACCGCCACCGCCTTCCACCGGGTCCTGGACCGGCTGGCGGCGGGCGAGCCGGCCGCCGCCCTGCGGCCCCGGCTGCTGGTGGCCGTGCGCGACACGGTCGCACAGTGGTCGGCCGACGACCGCCTGCCCGAGGTGCTGCCGGACCTGGCGAGACCGGCCGGGGGCCGCGGTATGCGCGCGGCGAAGTCCATGATCCCCGACAACCGCGTCCTCGCCGAGCGGTCCTTCCAGGGCCTCGTGCCGCTCGCGCAGTGCGTGCTGTGGCACACCGAGGTCGAGGCGGAACCGCTCACCGTCCCGGCCGGCCTGCTCGGCATGGACGCCGACACCGCGGCGGCCGCCCTCGAACAGGCCCGGGAAGCCTTCCGCCAGGGCTGCGTCCGCGCCCACCGGGAACTGGCGCCCACCAAGGACTGCCGCTTCTACAACCGTCTCCTCGACGTGCCGATCCGGCGCGGCGGCGCCCTGCTGCCCGATGTGCAGCAGCACCTGGCCGAATGCCGCTACTGCCGGCACGCCGCCGAGCAGCTCAGCCACATCGAGGCCGGTACCGGCCTCCTGCTCGCCGAAGCGGTGCTCGGCTGGGGCGCCCGCCGCTACCTCGACTCCCGCCCGGGCCGGGCCGGTTCGGCCGCACCGCGCGGCCGGGGCACCTCCCGGCGCACCGGCGGACGGCCCGGCGGGGAAGGACGGCACCGTGTGCTGGAGCGGATCCCCCTCCGGGCGCGCCGCGCCTCCTCGGCGGCCCGGTCACCGAAGACACTGCTCACCGGCGTCGGCCTGGCCTCGGCCGGACTGCTCGCGACGGTCCTCGCGATCAGCCTGCTGCCGGACGGCGGGGACGGCACCGACCCGGTCGCCTCGACGGGCGCCTCGGGTGCCCGGGACACCGCGCCCGGCACGGGCTCCCGGGCCACGCCCGGCACTTCCGCCTCCCCGCCCGGTACGGCGGAGCTGCCCAACGCGACCCGGGGGACGCGGCTGCGCAATGCCGCCGCCGGGCTCTGTCTGGACACCGACGGCAGGCCCAGGGCCGGCGGGAGCGTGCTGCTGGCGGTGTGTTCGTCGGCGGCCACCCAGCAGTGGACGTACGAGACCGACGGCCTGGTGCGCAGCGCCGCCGACCCCGACCTGTGCCTCGACTCGCACGCGGACGCCGGTGTGGTCGTCCTCGGCACCTGCGCGGACGAGAAGGCGGACCGGGGCGACGACGTGCGCTACGACCTCACCGTGCAGGGCGAGTTGCTGCCCCGCTGGGACGAGACCCTCGCCCTGGCCGGCGCGGGCGAGGACGCCGGCGCCGACATCGTCGTCAAGGTCCGCGACAGCTCCACCGGACAGCGCTGGCTGACCGACCCGCCGTCGGCGAGCCCCGGCTCCCTTTCGGTTACCGGGACCGAGGGATCGTCCGCCGAGCCGGCGAACCTGCCGGACGGCGGTACACCGGGCTGACGGCAGGGTTCACGCCGGTCCCTCGAGGTCACCGGCGCCGACGCCGGCCGGGCCGGCGTGCCCGGACAGGGCGAGGGTGAGGTCGAACTCGGCGAGCAGGCAGCGGATCACGTGCTCCACGCCCGCCTGCCCGTCGAGCCCGAGCCCGTACACGTACGGCCGCCCCAGCAGGACCGCCCGCGCGCCGAGAGCGAGGGCCTTGAAGACGTCATCGCCGGTGCGCACGCCGCTGTCGAACAGCACCGTCAGCCGGTCGCCGACCGCCGCCGCGACCCGGGGCAGCGCGTCGGCCGCCGCGACGGCACCGGCCACCTGCCGCCCGCCGTGGTTGGACACCACGACCCCGTCCACCCCGGCGTCGGCGGCCAGCCGGGCGTCGTCCGGATGCAGGATGCCCTTGAGGACGATCGGCCCGTCCCAGTGCTCCCGCAGGAGAGCGAGGTCCGGCCAGGTGTGGCCGGCGTCCCCGTACAGGCCGAGGAAATGCCGCACCGCCGCGTCGGGGTCCTCGTGCACCGGCTTGGCGAGCCCCGCCCGGAAGGCCGGATCGGAGAAGTAGTTGGCGGTGCCCACCCCGTGCACGAACGGCAGGTACGCCTGGTCGAGGTCGCGTGGCCGCCAGGCCAGCAGCGGTGTGTCCAGGGTGACGACGAGCACCGTGAACCCCGCGGCCCGCGCCCGGCCGAGGAAGCTCCTCGTCACCTCCGGGTCCTTGCCCCAGTACAGCTGGAACCATCGCTCGCCGTCCCCCATCGCCTCGGCCACCTGCTCCATGGGCGTGCTGGACGCCGAGGACAGGATGAACGGCACGCCCTGCGCGGCGGCGGCCCGGGCGGCGGCAGTCTCCGCCTCCGGATGCATGATCGACAGTACGCCGACCGGCGCCAGTGCCAGCGGGGCGGGCAGGGCGCGGCCGAGCACCTCGACCGACAGGTCCCGCTCCCGCACGTCCCGCAGGACACGCGGGACGATCCGCCGCCGCTCCAGGGCGGCCCGGTTGGCCCGCGCCGTGCTGCCGTCGCCCGCGCTGCCCGCCACATAGCCGACCGGACCGGGGCCCAGCCGGTGCTCCGCGAGCTCCTCCAGCCGGGTCAGATCGGTGGGCAGGCGCGGTACGGCACCCGTCATCCCGTTCAGGTAGATCTCGTACTGGAAGTCCGCCCAGTGCTTCGCCATCCGTACGTCCCGCCTCTCGTCGCCGGTCGTGCGCCGAGCCGACGATACCGGCGGGTAGGCACTGCAGCCCGAGTCAGGCCTCTCCGGCCGACTCCCGCAGGATCCGGGCCAGTTCACGCGGCCGGGAGAACATCGGCCAGTGGCCGGTGTCCAGCTCGGCCGGTTCCCAGTGCCCGCTCTTCAGCAGCTCGGCCACCGCGGGCAGCGGCGCGCGTCCGTCGCGGACGCACTTGATGTACGTCGCCGGCAGTTCGCCCAACGGGCGCTTGAGAACGGCCGGTTCGGTCAGCGTGGTGCCCGGGTGCGGGGTGCCCTCGGTGATCATGCGCCGGATCTGCTCGTCGGTCAGGTCCTGGCCCGCGTAGGCGGCCGGGGGCAGGGGCGGCCAGACGCCGTCGTGCGCGTCGAGGGCCTGCCGTATGTGGTCACTGGGGAAGCCGCCGAGGAACGACTCCCCGTCGGCCGGCACGTTGGAGTCCACGAACACCACGCGCCGCAGCCGCTCGCCGATCCGCTCGGCGGCCTGCCCGACGGGTACGCCGGAGTAGCTGTGCCCCACCAGGACGACGTCCCGCAGGTCCAGCCGCTCGACCTCGTCGACGATGTCCTGGACGTGGATCTGCTGCCCCGCGGGCAGGTCCTTCTTCTCGGCCAGTCCGGACAGGGTCAGGGCGTGCACCTCATGGCCGGCGGCGCGCAGTTCGACCGCCACCTCGTCCCACGCCCACGCCCCGAGCCAGGCACCCGCCACCAGTACGAAATTGGTCATGGAGGGCAACGTACCGGAGGAAATCGTCAACTTCGCGTCAAGACAGCGGAGTTGGCGATTCCGTTCACGGTCCGGTCCGGTCCGGTCGGGTCGGCCGTCAGCCGGCTCGGGCGACCGCCCGTACCGGAGCGCCGTCGGCCCCGGGCAGCCGCAGCGGGAAGAGGAACACCTCGACCGCCTCCGCGCCCACCAGCCGGTCCAGACCGGTGAGGTTCTCGGCGATCACCCCGCCCGCCCCGCACAGCACCCGATGGGCCGGCAGGCCGAAGCCGGCGTGCGGATCGCCCGGCCAGGGAGTCGGATCCACGCTGAGCGCGTCCACGGCCACAGTGCGCGCGCCACCCGCCGCGACGGCTTCGGCGGCCTCGGGGGTCAGATAGGGGTGAGCCAGGTACGCGTCCGTGCCCCAGTGCGCCGACCAGCCCGTGACGAGCAGCAGCAGTGCGCCGGGCGCCGCCGCGAGGGCGTCGAGCGCGGGGGCCAGCAGGGCCGGTGTGACCGGCGACCGGGCGGGCAGCCCCCGGACGTCGGCCACGACCGCGGGCCCGGCGAACCGGTCCAGCGGCAGCTCGTCCAGCCGGGGCCAGGCGTCGTCCACGTGGTAGGGCGCGTCGACGTGGGTGCCGGACTGCGAACCGAGGTGCAGGGCCAGGACGTTGACGCCGTCGGCCGGGGCCCGCAGGGCGGGGGAGACCGTGACCTCCGGGTCACCGGGATACACGGGCATCCCGGTGACCACGGGCACCGACAGATCGAGCCAGCCGGTCATCGGCCGCCCTCGGCCGTGAGCGCCGCCGGCACGTCGTCCGCCGGCACGTCGTCCGCGGGCACGTCGTCCGCCGGAGCGCCGGGACCGGTGATCGGCGGCACCGGCGCCTCGACCGTACGGGCCAGGCGCGCGCCCTCGGGTCCGTACGCCGCCCTGGGCTCGGGGAACAACCGCAGCAACGCGAGGAACAGCACGGCGGCCACCGCGAGCGAGAGCGGCAGGCTGATGTCGACGCCGTTCGCCAGATCGCCGAACGGACCGACGAACTGGCCCGGGATGTCGGTGAACAGCACGCCGACCACCGCCGCCACCCACCAGGCGGTCATGCCCCGCCAGTTCCATCCGTGCGCGAACCAGTAACGGCCGCCGCGCTGACGGCGGTTGAAGACCTGAAGGGCGTCAGGGTCGTACCAGCCGCGGCGGGTGTGGAAGCCCAGCATCATCACGACCATCCACGGCGTGGTGCAGGTGATGATCATCGTGGCGAAGGTCGAGATGGACTGCACGAGGTCCAGGCAGAACCGGCCGACGAAGATGAACGCGGTGGACAGCACGCCGACCAGCAGCGTGGCCCGCACCCGGGACAGCCTGGGGAACACGGAGGAGAAGTCCAGTCCGGTGCCGTACAGCGAGGTGGTGCCCGTCGACATGCCGCCGATCAGGGCGAGCAGACACACCGGCAGGAAGAACCAGCTCGGCGAGATCGCCAGCAGCCCGCCCACGAAGTCGGGCGCGGCCGGGTCGACGTACTTCGGTGCCTTCGTCGCGATGATGCTCGCGGTCGCCAGACCGAAGACGAACGGCAGCAGAGTCGCGATCTGCGAGAGGAACGCGGCGCCCACGACCTTGCGGCGCGGGGTGTCCGCCGGGATGTAGCGAGACCAGTCGCCGAGGAACGCGCCGAACGACACCGGGTTGGAGAGCACGATCAGCGCCGCGCCGATGAACGACGGCCAGAACAGCGACTGCGTCGAGGCGTCCGCCGAGGCCGTGAAGACACCGGCGTACGACGGGTCGAAGTCACCGGCGAAGGCGATCGCGCCGAGCAGGAACAGGACCGTCGCCGAGGTGACCGCGATCTTGTTGACGAACAGCATGAACCGGAAGCCGTAGACGCACACGGCGAGGACCAGCCCGGCGAACAGTGCGTAGGCGACGACGTACGACAGCGTGCTGCGCTCCAGGCCGAACAGCCGGTGCGCGCCGCCGACCAGTGCGTCGCCGGAGCTCCACACCGAGATGGAGAAGAACGCGACGGCGGTCAGCAGCGACAGGAACGAGCCGACCACCCGGCCGTGCACGCCCAGGTGCGCGGACGACGAGACCGCGTTGTTGGTGCCGTTGACCGGGCCGAACACGGCCATCGGGCACAGGATCAGCGCGCCCGCGACGACACCGAGAAGGGTGGCCGCGAGCCCCTGCCAGAAGGAGAGCCCGAACAGGATCGGGAACGCGCCGAGAACGCAGGTGGAGAAGGTGTTGGCACCGCCGAAAGCGACCCGGAACAGGTCGAGCGGGGTCGCGCTGCGGTCGGCGTCGGGGATGCGTTCGACGCCGTAGGGCTCGACCTCAGTGAGGGACGGGGGCGTGGCGGTGGGGGACTGCTCGGGCAGGGAGGACAACGGGGCTCCAACGGGGGACGGCGGTGGAGCGCGGGGTGGCGCGGCGGCGGTCCGGACGGGCCGTTGGCTGCCGCCGGGGTGTGCGGGGAACGGATGCCGCCCTCAAGGGGTCTGCCGACGGTAAGCCGAGCGGCGGCATCCGCTCCAGAGGATGATTCATCCTTCTTCTTCGTCATCAGTGGATGAATCGGCCACCCCCTCGGCGTCCGGTCCCTGCGCTCGTACCCGCTGGACGTGCTCGAGCGACTCCCGCAGTTCGGTGAGCCAGTCGTCGGTGTGCCGCTGGACCAGCCGTACGCACCAGGCGAGGGCGTCGCTGCGGCTGCGTGCGACGCCGGCCGCGATCAGGGTGTCGAGGACCTGGCGCTCGGGCTGGCGCAGACGGGTCATGACGGGCGCGGCCACGTGCGTGAACAGGGCGCGTTCGCCGTCGCACTCCACTCCCCAGGACACCTTCCTGCGGAACCGGTGCTCGGCCTCGCGGGCCACGGCGATCCGGGCCTCCCGTGTGCGTTCCCGGAACTCCTGGACGCGGCCCTGGACGGCCGCCTCCCGCTCCGCCTCCGAGGCGCCCTCGCTGAGCCGGGGCGCGGGGATGCGGCCGATCACGGTGATCTCCTCGCGGTCGGCGGTGACCTCGACCAGTTCCTGGAAGAGGTCATCGGGCAGCCGGCCGGTGAACCAGCCGCGCAGCTTCTCTCGCTGTTCTGAAGTAATCATGTAATGACGATTACTCGACTTCAGCATGAACACAAGGCGCCACGGGGAGGTGCGCCGACGGCTGAACCGGAATGTTTCAGGCCTATTAACGAACTGATGGAATTCGGCCACTTGGCTGCTTGAGGCGATCAAGAACCGCTCAGTTCCGGGGTTGGAACGTTCGAACTCCGTGACTTCACGCCACTGCTTCAACACGCAAGGTTACTGAAACCTATGGGTTCGATGTGAGATTCGGCGGCGGACTCGGCAGAGTGGCGCACGCCGCCCCGGCACCCACCGGTCCGGGCCGGCGACCCGTCTATTCGAGCGGAAGGATGCACACAATGCGGACCACCGCGCGCTGGGCAGCGACCCTCGGCCTCACGGCCGTAACCGTCTGCGGACCCCTGACCGGGGCTGCCGTCGCCGCACCGGGCAGCGCCCCGTCGTCGCTCTACGCCCCCTCGGCCCTGGTGCTCACCATCGGCCACGGCGAGAGCGCCCTGACCGCGACGCCCGAGCGCGCCGTCACCCTCTCCTGTGCCCCGACGGCCTCCGGCACGCACCCGGCCGCCCCCCAGGCATGCGCCGATCTGCGCGGTGCCGGCGGTGACCTGAACAGCCTCAAGAGCCGCGACGACGTGTTCTGCACCAAGCTCTACGACCCCGTCGTCGTCACGGTCGAGGGCGTCTGGCAGGGCAAGCGAGTCTCCTACGAGCACACCTTCGGCAACGCGTGCGTGAAGGACACCTACGGGTCCGTCTTCGCGTTCTGAGGACCGGGATCGCCGGTCCCCGCGACCGCCGGTACAGGCCCGCTGCTGGGGAGTGCGGACCATTGTCCCGGGGACCTCGCGATCTCGCACCGGGGGGCGGCGGGCGGAGTGGGGC